>CAZTQF010000639.1:0-2335 GCA_964615255.1 uncultured candidatus Brocadiaceae bacterium
CGCTACATGGCCAAGGTGCGGCGTCGCTCGGACGGCATCGACAACGCCTTCGGCCGGGACCTCGGGAGCATCTCGAGCTTCATCGATCGCCACATCTACAACTACGACGCCAACGATCCCTACATCAACGTGCCGAGCGACACCACGGAGCTGGGCCACGTCGCGGACTTCGGGGTCGGCATCGTGACCGCGCTGCCCGTCGTCGGCGCGGTCCTGCGCTAGGACTCGCTCGGCGCCTAGCAGGGGCGCTCCCTGCGGACGGTGCCCTGCAACGATCCTCTGAGGACGGGGCCTCAGCACGGGGCCCTGAGAACGGGTCCGACGCCGCGCGAACGGCGAGGACACCCGCAGCCCGCTCTGCGATCGCAGCGCGCGGCGATCAGGTGCGCTGCCAGACGGCCAGCTGACGGCTCCGAGCCGCGGGCTCGGGCAGGTCGTAGGCGATCGTGCGCTCGTGACGGAATCGTCCGAGCTTGGCTGGCACCTCGGCGCCGTCTTCGAGCCACGCGACGAGGTGGCCGCCTGGCCGAATCAGCGGCTCCGTGAGGCTGGCGACGACCTCGGGACGCGCGACGGCGCGCGCCGTGCCGACGTCGAAGCCGTGGCGGAAGTCCTTGCGCAAGGCCGGCGCCTGGCTCGCGTCCATCTGGAGCGTCTCGATCCGGTCGAGCCCGGCGGCCACGAGGCAGCCGCCGATCGCGCGGACCTTCTTGCCGGTCTTGTCCATCAGCGTCGCGGTCGCCTGCGGCCAGAGCGCTGCGACGCCGACGCCGGGGAACCCGTTGCCGGTGCCGACGTCCAGCACGTGCCGCGGGCGCAGCTCGCTCAGGCCGAACGCGAGGCTGTCGAGCGCGTGCAGGACGACCGCCGCTTCCCGGTCGCGCACCGCGGTCAGGTTGATGTGCTCGTTGGTCTGGAGCATCGCGTCGAGGTAGGCGAGCACCTCGGACGCGGCGTCTTCGCCGATCGTGACGCCCATGGCAGCAGCCTTCGCCACGAGCGCTGCGGGGTCGGTGGCGGGCGGCGAGGGGTTCACGACCGGATCTTTGGCGGAGCGCCGGCTCGGCGCAAGCTCGCTCATCCGCGCAGGCGCGCGTGCAGGCCCTCGACGCCGTCGCTCGACGGCATGCGGACCACCTCGGGGAGCCGCCGCAGCCACGTCGTCTGCCTCCGGATCAGCTTGTGCGTGTTGCGGCGGATCCGGTTGCGCAGCTCGGTGCGGTCTTTCCAGCGGCCGCGTAAGTGGTCGAGGCACTCGGCGTAGCCGATCGCGGCCCCCGCGGTCCGCGAAAATCCGCAGCCGTCGCGGATCTTCCTCGTCTCCTCGACGAGGCCCCGGTCCAGCATCTGCTCGGTGCGCTGCTTGACCCGCGCGTGCAGCTCCTCGCGGTCGCGCGTGATCCAGACCACGCGGCATGCGCGCTGCCCGCCCGCCCGCTCGAACTGCTCCTGCTGGCTGGAGATGGTCTGCCCGGTCAGCTCGAGCACCTCGAGCGCCCGCACCAGCCTGCGGGTGTCCTTGCGGTGGATCCTCGCGGCGGCGTCCGGGTCGCGCGCGGAGAGCTCCTCGTGCAGCGTCCCGGCGGCTGCGCGCTCGCGCGCCTCCAGGGCCTCGCGCAGCGCCGGGTCGGCGCGCGGCCCTTCCATCATGCCCTTGAAGAAGGCCATCAGGTAGAGGGGCGTGCCGCCGACGAAGAGGGCCCGCCGGCCGGCGCTGCGCAGCGCGTCGAGGGTCTGCTCGGCGAGGGCGCACCAGCGCGCCGTGTCGAAGGTCTCGTCGGGCTCGACGACGTCGACGAGGTGGTGCGGGACGCGGGCGCGCTCGTCGGCGCTGGGCTTCGCCGTGCCGATGTCCATCTGCCGGTAGACGGCCATCGAGTCCATGGACACCACCTCGCGGTCGGTCCGGGCCGCGAGCTCGAGGGCCAACGCCGTCTTGCCGGACGCCGTGGGGCCGGTGACGACCCAGAGCGGCTCCGCTCCGGGCGTTGCGTGCGTGGGGTGGCTCACCTGCGGGCGAAGTTAGCCGCTCCGGCCTTCCGCGTCGCCGCTCCGGCTACTACGTTCTCGGCCCTCTCCGACGATGCTCGCGTTCCTCTCCGACATCCACAGCAACATCGAGGCGCTCAGCAACTGCCTCGCCGAGGTCGAGAAGCTCGGCGCCGACAGGCTCGTCTGTCTCGGTGACGTGATCGGCTACGGCCCGCAGCCGCGCGACGCGCTGCGCACGATCATGGACCGCTGTGAGTTCTCGCTGCTCGGCAACCACGAGCACGGCGCGATGTTCTACGCGTCCGACTTCAACCCGCGGGCGCGGCAGGCCATCGACTGGACC
>CAZTQF010000640.1:0-2331 GCA_964615255.1 uncultured candidatus Brocadiaceae bacterium
CGGCAAGACGACGCGGGCGAGCCAGCCGAGCGCGCCGTCTACGTCGTCGTCGGTGAGGGCGAGGCGAGCGAGCTTGATGCGGGCGTCCTGGACGAGGTGAGGGTAGCCGTCCGGCAGCGGGCCACGATAGCGCGCGACCCGGCGGAGCTGATCCCGGCTCGTCCTGGGGTCTGCGTCGACCAGGCTCGCGATGGCAGAGAGGTGCCGGCCGAGCGCTGCCTGCGCGCGCCAGCTGCGAACGCGCGCGCGGAGCAGCCAGTAGCCCACCAGGCTCGCGAACGCCGCGAAGCTGAGCATCAGCAGCACGCGCCCGGTCGTCGTGTGGAGCAAGGGCTCGATCACCCGGATGCCGAGGTCGATCAGCTTCAAGACGACGTCGAGCGCAGGCCCGAACAGGGCCAACAGCAGGACGACCGGCAGCACATAGACCAGCGCGCGCAGCCAGGGGTTCTTCGGCAGCAGCGCGCGCAAGGGCGCGAGCATGCCGGCGCGGAGCCACTTTCCCATGCTAGGCACCCTCGCCCCCTGCGTCGTGCAGCGCCCGCTGGAGCTGGAGCCGGAGGTTGTCGTCCCGCTCGGCAGCGGCGAGCGTGCGCAGCGCCACGCACGCTGCCGGACTCCCGAGCTCACCGAGAGCGCGCAGGATCTGCACGCGCCGGTTGTTGTGACGGGAGACGAGGCCCGCGCTGACCTTCTCGAGCCATCCTGAGCGCTCGTAGGCGGTGAGCAAGGCCTCGACCGCGTCGTCGCCGATCGCATGCAGCAAGGCGCGGAGGCGATCGTCCGACGCGCTCGCCGCGGGGCCGAAGCCGTCCGCGATGCACGCGGCTGCCGCCGCGCCGCCGCGGACGAGCACGTCGGCGAGCGGCCGGCGGGCCGCCTCGTCCACGTCCGGGTTGGCGAAGGCCGCGAGGCAGTGCTCGAGGACCGGCGCGCCCAGCTCTCTCAGGACGCGGGTCGCGTGCTCCGACAGGCGCGGCGCAGCGGTCGCGGCGATCAACGCCGTCACCAGGCTGCGGGTCGGACCGCGCCGGAGCATGACCTCGACGAGCACGTCGGGCTCGGCGGCGCCGTCGACCGCAGCCAGCAGCGCCTCGTCCCGGTAAAACGTCGGCTCCAGCAGCATCGACTCCGCGAGGAAGTGCCCTCTCGGCACCGCCTGGAGAAAGCGCTGCAGCACCGAGGCGTCTGCGTGGTTGAGCCGGTGCAGGATCTCCATCGGCGGGACCCGCTCGAGGACCGCCTGGAACGCCGTCACGTCGCCCAGGCCGAGGAAGTAGTCGACCAGCACTCGGACCTGTCCCGGACGCTGCGAGTGGAACAGCGGCTCGATGAAGGGCAGCGCCGCCGCCCCCCAGCCCTGGACCGTGGCTGCGACCAGCGCCTCCGGGCCCTCGCCGACCGGCAGGAGCCGCGCGGCCGATGCCTCCTCCGCGGCGCGGAACAGCGCGGGCAAGACCTCGGGACCGAGCGACCGCAGCGCTTCGACGGCGCGGTCTCTGGCGCTGCCCTCGGCCCGCCAGCCTGCGCGGAGCAGCTCCGGGACCGCTGCTTCTCGGAGCGCTGCGGCCTCGTCGCACGCGCCCGGCCGGCCATCGAGCACGTCCCGGACGAGGCGTCGCAGGTGCGCGTCGTTGACGTCGATGCGGTCCATGGCCTGCGTCGCCGAGTCGATCGACGCGACCAGAGCGGGTTCGACCAGCTCCGCCGCGCCGGTCGCGCCGCAGCGACGACACTCGAGCACGACGCTCTCCATCGGGGCTTCACAAGCGCCACAGATCCATCGACTCGGGGCGAGCAGCCCAGAGAACGTCGCGACCGGCAGCGCTGCGGGGCCGGCCGAGCCGGTCTCCACGTCGGGTGCCGTGACTACCAGCGCGCCGGGCTGGGAGGCTCGAGCGAGCTCCGTAGCGACGGCGCTGAGTCCCTGCTCTTGGCTGCGCAGGCGCGCTTCGAGCAGCGGGAGCTGCGGTGAGGCGCCGAGGAGGCGCGCTTCCCGCGCCGCAGCGGCCGCGCGCTTGCGGTCGTTGGCGCGCCACGCCTGCGTGCCCACCGCGACCCAGCCCTGGGCGAGCTCCGCGCGAAAGCGCCGGCGTTCCTCGTCGTCGCGAAGGGAGTCCAGCAGCTTGCGCCCTGCCGACGCCGCGCCGCTCGCGTCGCCGAGCTGGAGGCGCGCTTGGTAGAGGAGGCGCCATCCCGGAGCGTTCGACGGCGCGCGCTGGAGAGACCGTTCGGCGATGGCCGCGGCTTCTTGCGGGAGCTGCGCCGCGAGCAAGCTGCGCGCCAGCAGCAGCTCGTTCTCCTTGCTCTCCACGGCGAACGCGGTCTGCA
>CAZTQF010000641.1:0-2328 GCA_964615255.1 uncultured candidatus Brocadiaceae bacterium
GTCGGGTCGGCGAGGACGTCCGCGAGGCTGGTGCCGTTGCTGTGCAGCACCCGCGTGATGCCTTGCTGCACGCATGCTGCGAGGGAGGCGCTCGGAACGCCAGAGTCGAGGCGGCCCGCGACGGGCCAGTTGCCGGCCCAAGGCAGCCCGATGACGAACCAGTCGTCCGCGCGCCAGCCGTTGTCGACGGTCAGGTTGAAGTAGTTGTTCGGCGGGCTGAGCGTCGGCAAGACCATCCGGTAGCGCCCGCCCCTCTGCACGCCGAAGTGCTTGAAGCGGAACAGCAGCGTGGTCGCCGCGTCGCCGATGAGGTGCTGTCCGACCACCGCGCCGCTGGCGTCGAGGCGCTCGAGCCGCACGGCTTGAGGGCAGCTCAGCGCCCACTGTGAGCCGTCCTCCCCTGGGGTGATGTGTCCGAGCCCGTAGAAGCGGTGGGGCGTGCTGAGCCCGTTGCCTTGGCCTGGGGATGCCATCTGGTAGGACGACAGCCCGTGGCGATAGAAGGGGTCGTCGGGGACCAGGTAGTTGCCCGCCGGTCCCCAGTAGCCGTGCGGGTCCCACATCGCGCCGGACGTCGACCAGTGCCGGTCGCCGCCGGGCTGTGCGACGGGGTAGGCGTCGAACCAGGCAGAAGGCGTCCGGAACCCCGCGAAGCTGTTGATCAGCCGCCAGCCCGTGGCGCGCTGCAGCTGCAGCGCGATCGGGTTGAGGTAGAGGTCGTCGGTCGCGAGCACGCCGCCGCCGTAGACCTTCCGGCCGTCGGCGGAGATCGTGTGCCCCGTGTAGGGGTAGTTGACGGCCGTGATGTCGACGATGTCGAGGAAGAAGTGGTAGCTCGCGAAAGCGCGCCGGTGCGGGTCGTCGAACGGCGTCGCGTTGTTCAGGCTCGAGCCGATGACGAGCGCGCCGCGCATGGTCGAGTCGGGGCGGACATCGCCGAAGAAGTCGGCGCCCGAGTTGTCGGCGGCGGTCCAGGCGATGTAGCTCGGCTGGCGGACGCGGTTGCGGTAGCCGCCGTTGTTCTTCCAGATGACGTTGCGGTGCAGCGCGGCGTCGCCGAGGTCGTGCTGGTAGTACTCGGCCGCGGTGGAGCCGGCCTCGTTCGAGACGACCATCGCCGTCTGGATTCCGCGGCCCCAGCAGCTGTGCCCGACGTTGTCGTCGAACACGTGGACACCGAGGGCGTTGGGGTTCATGTCGACGTTGCGGCTCAACCCGAAGCAGCTCAGCGCGAAGCTGTTCCAGAGGCCGTGTCCGCGGCAGTCGGACGCCGAGTTGCGCGTGACGGTATTGTCCGGGTTGACGAGCCAGAACCCGGAAGGCTCGTTGTCGTGCTGCTTGATCGGCTGCGTGGGCTTACGGACCTTCATCGCGACGCAGTCGGTGACCTTGTTGCGGCGCTCGGGGCCGTCCTCGAAGAAGAACGCGTGGCCGCGTATGTCGACGGCGTACGTCGCGTGGACCTCGACGCCGCACGTCCCGTGGATGGTCACGGCCCGGTTCTGGCTGTCGTGCACGGACGAGTTCCTGAGGAACTGGCTGCCGGGCGCCGCGTCGCCGCGATACGAGCCGTTGCCGCCGTACGACAGCATGTGCCAGTGGAACGGGTAGCGGCCCATCGCCTGCCGCTGCCCGCAGCGGCGGATCTCCACGCCGTCTACCTGCGCCACCGAGCGCAGTCCCATGACCATCACGTGCGCGCCGAAGCCGGACTGTGCCCAGTCGGCGTCGTCTGCGCCCTGGATGACGATGTTGCGCGTCAGGTTGACGACCTCGGCGCGCTCGTCGAGCACGAGCGGCGTCTCGCTGCTCGCGGGCGTAAACGGCCCAGGCTCCAGGCTCATCGCGGAGCCGTTGATCGGGTGGTCGACGGGGTACTGAAGCCGCCCCCAGCGGAAGGACTGGATCGGCGTGGTCGTCGTCAGCGTCGGCGCGCTCTGCGTGTCCGTCGCCAGCGTCAGGACCTCGGTCTCACCCACGCCGTAGAAGTCGGTGATCGAGACGGCGACCTGGTCTCCTGCCTGCCACTGCACGTTGTCTGCGAGCGTGAAGGTCGTCGCGCCGGCCTGGGCGTGCGCGTTGAGCTTCGTCTTGGTTCGCGCCGGGGTGCGGCCCACCAGGATCAAGGTGCCGCCGTCTCGGACGTGCAGGCCGCGCGCCGCGCCGTCGTTGTCGAGGCCGCCGTCCTCGGCCCGCGCTACGTGCACGCCGCGGGCACCCGTCAGCGTGATGGTTGCACGGTGGGCATGAGGGGCTGCGCTGCTGCCGATCTGGAGCACGCCGCCGTCACGGATCATGATGTTCGTCGCCGTGATCGAGCGGTCATGA
>CAZTQF010000642.1:0-2326 GCA_964615255.1 uncultured candidatus Brocadiaceae bacterium
GAGCGCGTGGAAGTCGACGCGCTTGCTGGTCGGACTTCTCTGGGGAATGAGCCCGGCAAACGCCGCGTCCTTGCGCACCAGCTCGGCCGGCTTGTCGGGCATCATGAAGACGTGGTCGATCTCCTGCACCGGGCCGAGGTGGCGTCGTAGCTGGGATTCGCTTCGTCGAGTCCGCATCGCCCGGAGAGCATCCACGACGAAGCTCTGGAGGGGGATGCGTGCGTCGTCTCCGTTCTTGGTGAAGTCGCCAGCCAGGCGAACACACGGCCTGCGGTCTTCGAGTGACACGTCCTCCCACCGAATCGAAGCGCACTCGTTTGCGCGGAAGCCGGTCGTGAGCACGAACCAGTAGAGCACCTGCCGGTCTCGGACCTTCTCGTCGTAGCCCTTCTGCGCCTGCACGCCGCCGTAGACCCGCTCGGCCTCAAACCGCGCCCACGCGGCCTCAACGAGCTGCTCGGCCTCGGCGAACGTGAACCCGACCCGCTTGAAGACCCGGTGCCGGTCGCGCTTCGGCGTTCGAACGCGGATCGTCTGGAACGGGTTGCGATCCCACCGGCCCGTGCGCTCGAGCCAGCGCCCGAATCCGCGAAGTGCCGAGGCGTGGTGGTCGCGCGTCTTGACGCTGCGCTTCTTGCGGATGGACTCCAGCCACCGCTCAGCGTTCGGCGTCGTGATGGAGGGGATCGTGCTCACCTTGGCGAAGCTGACGAAAGCGCGGAGCTGGCGCACGGTCTCGCGGACGTAGCGGGGCGCCCGCTGCTCGACCGTCATGTGCTCGTTGTAGTCAGCGATCAGCCGCGAGAGCGGTACGCTGCGCCACTCCGCGAAGGGGTCGACGTGCCCAAGCTTTCGGCGATCGATCTCGCGCAGGGTCTCGGCGAGGAAGTCCTGTGCGACGCGCTTGTCCTTCGTGCGTGTGGACTTGCGGCGGGTCACCCCGGCCTCGTCGTCGTAGACGATGTGCCAGAAGGGGCTGTTGGGCCGCTTGTAGGGGTTGCCGACCCAGGCGTTCTCGGAGCTCTTCTTCGCCACGGCTACGCGCTCGCCTCCATGAACTCCAGCACCGCCTCGGCGGCGAGCAGTGTGCGCCCGCGGACGCGGCGTGGTTCCGGGAAGCCTGATCGTGGGTCGGCCATCAACCGCCACACCGTGCGGGTGCTTAGGCGGCACATGAAGGCCGTCTCGGGCACCGTCCAGAACATCTTCGCGAGGAGCGAGGTCGCGTCGAAGAGTGCAGGTTTGCGGCTGGATGATCCGCCGGCGGCATGGACGTCGGCGTGCTTGCTCACAGCCCCACCTCCGGGTCCACGCCCAGGGCCTTGAACACAGCGGCCTCGACCGTGCGCCGAGCGTCGTCATCGACGGGGCGGATGTACGCGTGCTTCTTCCCCTGCCGATCGGTCCGCGCCGGGAAGCTCAGCGTCGGCCGACGGTCGGCGGTCATCCTCAGCGTGATACCGTCGAGCTGCAGCACACCCCCCACCACGCAGGTCACGAATCCGAGCAGGCCGCTACGGACTTCGGCGTTGCCGGCCGGCACGAACCCGATGGCGGTGATCAGACCGCGAGTGCTGATCGGATCAGCCATCGGAGTTCTCCTGGGTTGGTTCGTCGGAGTCGCCGTCGGTGCTTTCGTCGGTTCTGTCGGTGCCTTGGGGGCCCCGTTTGGCCGTTGATGGGCGGTCATCCTCCGCTTCAGACGACCTTCTGTCAGTTCTGTCGGTAGCCTGCCCCCCACCCTCGGCAGTTTCTTGGGCGTGTTCGGGGGTCGCGCGCGGGTCGTGGTCCGCCCCTTCTTTGTCGTTGCCGAGCATCTCCTGCAGCCCGGGGTTGATCCGATAGACGGTCGCGGGCCTGCCTCCCGTGGGGACCGTCTGTGGCGCGAGCCAGCCTCGCTGGATCAGGATCTCGAGGCCCGCGGCAACGGACCCCTTGTCGTTCAGGTGCGTCCAGCCGGCGCGATAGACCGACCGCGCGTCGAAGCCGTCCTCAAGGTCTCCCTTCTGGATGCGTTCGGCGATCGCGCGCGTCGAAATGCTTTTGCCGGCGATCACCGGGCGACCGAACCCGATACGGAAATCGATCACGATGGAGCGCCCGTCCGTCTCCGCGCCGTCCGGCATGAAGGGATAGAGCTGTACCGGGAAACTCGCCCTGTCCCATTCCACGCGTTTCAAATGTTCTTCGAGCATGCAGCGCATCGCGATCTGGCCGGCGTTCGACAGGTCGATCAGGTTGCCGTAACGCTCAAGAAAGACCTTGCCTGCCTCGGTACGGAGTTCGGGCCGCAGCAGCAGCCGCTCGATACCGAGTTCCCGCTCGG
>CAZTQF010000643.1:0-2320 GCA_964615255.1 uncultured candidatus Brocadiaceae bacterium
CGAAGCTTCGACCTCGACGCGACCCCGCACGCGCCGATGCTCGCCGCCCAGTTCTGGGTGGTGCTGCTCGAAGCCGTCGCGCCGTCCAAGAAGGACCCGCGCGCGCCGCGGCGCCGCGTCGCCGACGCGCTGGGCTTCGAGGGCGGCTACCGCGACCTGCTCGTCGACCTCGGGGTGGTCTTCTACGACAACGACCGCGCGTCTGCGCGCCAGCTCGAGCGCATGCGCGCGCTGCTGCTGGCGCTGCCGCAGGCCGTCTGGGACGTCGAGTTGATCTCGGTCGCCGGCTGGCTCGGCGACGGCACGAAGCGGCACCCGGTTCGCGCCCGCACCGGGGTCAACATCTTCGCGATGGACCTCGGCGTTCCCGAGAACAGCTTCCCCCAGGACGCGCCGCGCCCGGGCATCACCGACGTCTTCCTGATCTGCCTCGCCCACGAGGTCGCGCACAACATGCTCGACACCGTCGGCAGGCGCCTACGACCCGAGCTGTTCGAGCGCAAGTTCGAGGGCCTGCAGAACGCAGCCGGCGACGACGTCGTCTACCGGACCCCGCGCGCGCGCGGGATCGACATGCGGGCGACCAAGGCGCGCTTCTCGGAGCGCGGCCTCTGGGACGGCGAAGACGCGAGCTGGCAGGCGGCCTGGCGCGGCCACTTCGACAAAGTCGAGCGCTTCGACAAGTCGTACGCGCGCGGCAACTGCCGGTTCTTCCTCGAGGCGCCGCAGGAGGCCTTCTCGACGCTGGCCAACCAGTACGTGGCCGACAGCCAGCTGATGCTCGAGTTCAGCAAGGCGCGCTGGGACCAAGGCCACCGCAACGTGGTCAACCAGTTCCTGCTGATCGCGGACTACCTCAGCGACGACTCGCTGCAGACGCCGACCTACGTGCTGAAGCGCGGCGGCGCGCTCGCGACCGGGGTCGCGCTGCTTCGGCGCGACCGACGCGGGCGCGTCACCTCGTTCTTGACCGACGCCTGCGTCGCGAGGTTCGGCTACGGCGCTGGCGACCTCGTCGAGACCTTCGAGCTGTCCGCTCGCTAGCTCAGGTCGCGAACATCAAGAAGCGCATCACCTCGAACATCGACCCCGCCTGCAGGCGCACTTGCGTCGGCTCGATCAGCTCGGCGTCGGGATAGAACGACTTGCGATAGGCCATCGCCTGGTCCTTGTAGCGGACCACGACCTGGGGCTGCGCCGGCGGCTCCAGGCGGCAGGCTGCGAGGTCGCAGCCGAGCGCGCGCGCGACCCCGTCCCGCAGGCGCTGGTCGACCTCGTCCGGATGCTCTGAGAGCGTCGACGCGCCGAAGCCGCGCATCGTGCGGACAGTCGTGATCGAGGCGTTGGTCGCCTGCACTTCGTCGCAGAGCCCGGCGTCGCCCGCGACCAGCGCGACCGGCACGCCCATCTCGGCGGCGAGCAGCGCGTGCAGCCGGAACTCCGAGCAGCGCACCCCGTCGAGCCGCACCTCGGCCAGATTGCGTGACGAGAGCGTGTGCGCGAGCGGGTTGTCGCCGGCACCCGCCGGCCCGTGCCAGCCGATCAGCAGGATCGCGTCAAAGCTCGGGTCCAACTCCTGCAGCATGCAGCTCGGGTGCCCGCTCCAGCCGCGGATCAGGCGCGCCGGCGCCGGCAGGTCGTCCGCGCGCAGGTTCCGGCCGGTGCCGTGCGCGTCCTTGACCAGCAGGGACGTCGCCCCGGCGCTCGAGGCCGCCTCGCACGCGACCGCAGCCTCCCGCGCCATCCGGTCCCGGAGCGGCGGGTAGTCGGCGTGCTCCTTGCGCGCTTCCTCCCACGCGGTGATGCCGGCGACGCCTTCGATGTCGACGCTGAGGTAGACCTTCATGCCCGTCCAGCATGGCGCCCGCGCCGCCGGAGATCGACCGCGCGCCTCGCCTGCCTTCGAGCCCGGGGCTAGGATGCGCGGCGGGCGCCCCCACGCCCGATCCGGTGCCCCGATGACGACCGACCCCGGCCCGCTGCTCGAGCGCATGAACGCCCGCACGCCCTTCTTCTTGATGGGCACGGGCAGGTGCGGCTCGACGTGGCTCTACCAGCTGCTCGACCGGCACCCTCAGGTGGCGCTGACCGACGAGGCCCGGTTCGTCGACCTCGTCTGGTGGCTCTCCCAGTACAGCGGCCAGTCCAACCTCGAGCGCAGGTCCTGGGACATGCGCCCGCCGCAGGAGCTCACCGGGCTGGTGACCGAGCACTACACCAGCGACGCCGCGACCACCGTCACCGAGCTCGGGCCGCTCTTGCTCGGGAGCTTCTACGAGCGCGTCGCCGGCCGGGCGGACTTCACCCACTGGGGCGACAA
>CAZTQF010000644.1:0-2319 GCA_964615255.1 uncultured candidatus Brocadiaceae bacterium
GGCGACGGTCGATCCCTCCACGTCGACCGATCCCGACCAGGCGAGCGCGACGCTGAGCTGTCGCGTCGACTTCGGCGACGACGGCCAGTTCGATACGCCGTGGGCGCCGCTGGGCGCGATGTCGGCGCTCATGCCGGCACCTGGGCCGCGGAGCTGCCTGCTGCAGGTCCAGGACGCCGACGGGCACACCTCGTCGACGCGGCGCCGGTTCTCCGCCGGGGACCCGCTGGCGCTGTCGCACGTCATCGTCAGCACCGCGCTCGGCGCGACGCTGCAGCTCTCGGTGGACGCCGGCGCGGCGGCCGCCGGCCACGACTACCTGCTGCTTGGGTCGTTCTCTGGCTACGCGCCCGGGTTCTCGCTGGGCGGGCTGCACGTCCCGCTCAACCTGGACAGCCTCTCGTTCTGGTTGCTCCAGAACAGCAACGGCGGGCTGATGAGCGGCGGAGCAGGGACGCTCGACGGGCAGGGCCGCGCACTCGGCGTGCTGCAGTGGCCCGCGCAGACGCTCTCGTTCCTGGCGGGGCTGCCGCTGTTCTGGACCGTGGTCGCGCAAGACGGGCTCGGGCAGCCGAGCTTCGTAGGCGGCGCGCAGGTCGTGCTGCTCTTTTAGCAACGCAGCGTCGTGGCCTCGTATCCCCCCGGGGCGACAGCTATCGTCCGGGCCCCGATGACCTCGCTGCAGAACTACGTTGGTGGTGCCTGGAACGCCGGAGAAGGCGATCCGATCTCCCTCTACAACCCATCGACCGAGGCGGTGCTGGGGGACGTGCGACCGAAGGGGGTCGACTTCGCCGCCGTGATGCAGCACGCGCGGGAGGTCGGCGGGCCCGCGCTGCGCGCGATGACCTTTCCCCAGCGGGCGGCAGCGCTCAAGGCGCTGTCCAAGCTCATCCACGCCCACCGCGACGAGCTGATCGAGATCTCGGCGCAGAACGGCGGCAACACGCGGGGCGACGCCAAGTTCGACCTCGACGGCGCCTCGGGGACGCTCGCCTACTACGCCCACCTCGGCTCCCAGCTGCCCGACACGCCGTGGCTCCCCGACGGCGAAGGGGTGCAGCTCGGCCGGACCGCCCGGTTCTGGGCGCAGCACGTGCTGACGCCGCGCCCGGGCGTCGCCGTGCACATCAACGCCTTCAACTTCCCGGCGTGGGGCATGGGCGAGAAGATGGCCTGCGCGCTGCTGGCGGGCGTGCCGGTGGTGACCAAGGCCGGCACGGCGAGCGCCATGCTCGCCTACCGCTTGGCCCAGTTGACCGTCGAGAGCGGCGCGCTGCCCGAGGGCGCGTTCCAGTTCCTGGCGGGCAGCGTGTCCGGGCTGCTCGACCACTGCGGGCCGCAGGACACGGTCGGCTTCACCGGCAGCGCCCGCACGGGCAAGATCATCCGCGCCAACGAGCGCCTGCTCGAGAACAACGTCCGCGTCAACGTCGAGGCGGACTCGATCAACTCGGCCGTGCTCGGGCCGGACGTCGAGGTCGACGAGGACACGTTCACGCAGTTCGTCACCAACGTGCACGTCGACATGACGCAGAAGGCTGGCCAGAAGTGCACGGCCGTGCGGCGGATCCTGGTGCCACGCGCGCTGCTGGACGACGTCAAGGACGCGCTGGTCGAGCGCCTCGAGTCCACGCGCGTCGGAGACGTCGCCGACGGCGACGTGCGCATGGGGCCGGTCGCGAGCAAGGCCCAGCACGACGACGTGCTCGCAGGCATGAAGGCGCTCCAAGAGGTCGGTGACACGGTCACCGGCGGCGGTCCGATCGCAGGGGGCGGCTACTTCGTGCAGCCGACGCTCCTGCAGGCGCGCGACAATGAGGCCGAGGTCCTGCACGAGCTCGAGGTGTTCGGGCCCTGCGCCACGATTCTGCCGTACGACGGAGGCGCAGAGGAGGCTGTCGCGCTGGTGAACCGCGCCGGCGGGTGCCTCGTCTCCAGCGTCTACAGCGACGACAAGCCGTTCGTCACCGAGGTGGTCAGCGGCATCGCGCCGTGGCACGGCCGCGTCTGGGTCGGCAGCGAGAAGACGATGGGACAGGCCCTCGGCCCGGGCGCGGTGCTGCCAGCAGCGATCCACGGCGGGCCCGGCCGGGCCGGCGGCGGCGAAGAGCTCGGCGGGATGCGCGGGCTGCAGCCCTACCTGCAGCGGACCGCGGTGCAGGGCGACCGCGCCGTCGTCGGCCGGGTTTTCGGCTCTGAGGACTGAGTAGGAAGCTCCTTCTAGAGCCGTGGTTACGCGCAGTCTCAGGCCGTGAACACCCCATGGCAGCGGACATTCTGCGCCATGCACCCCCCACAAGTGCGTAGATCTTGCTA
>CAZTQF010000645.1:0-2317 GCA_964615255.1 uncultured candidatus Brocadiaceae bacterium
ATTGAGCTAAGCTCAGTTTCGGCGAGTGTAGCCAGAAGCCAAGTTCGTCTGCTCTCCAATCAAGGGACTACTGCACGAACCACAGCGGCACCGCGTTGCTCGCGAAGCGCGGCTGCAGCGTCTGGTTGTCGGTGACCAAGTACGCGTGCGACAGCTGCAGGCCGAGCAGCGCAGGCAGCGCCGGCACGATGAGCGTCGCCGTCGCCTCGCCCTCGGCGTCGAGGGACCCGAGCGTGTTCTGGAGGATGACGGGGTCGAAGACGACCTGGGTCAGCAGGAACCAGGGGTCGTTCTGGCTGTTGAGCGGCAGGAGCACGTTGCCGAACTGGGTGCCGGGCGCGGTGCCGGTCATCGAGCCGAGCAGCTGGTAGTTCTGGCCGGCCTCCTCGGCGCCCGCGCGGAGCGTGAAGTCCACCTGGCCTACCGCGGCGATGGAGACCTGGTTGGTGCTAGCCTGGAGCGGGTCGCAGACGTCGAGCACCCCGTTGTTGTCGAGGTCGACCGCGCCGTGCGCGAGCTCGCAGGTGTCGGCCTGGCCGTTGCCGTCGCAGTCGGCCGGGTCTCCGTAGCGCACGCGCAGGATCCGGCCGCCGACCGTCGTGGGCCCGTTGAGGCCGTTGTCGGCGTAGAGCTCGCTGAAGTAGAGCCCGTCAGGCCCGGCGGTCAGCGCGACCGCGGTCGAGAAGCCGTCGCCGGTGTATTCGACGAACGGGAGCGGGCCCTGCTGGACGTTGCCGCTCGCGTCGAACACCCACTCGCTGATGATCTTGCCGATCGACTGCTCGCCCTGCGCGTAGGTGGCGCCGCTCTCGGTGATGAAGGCGTGGTCGAACTTGTCCTGCGGGAAGCTGCTGCCGCCGAAGGTCTGCGGCTGCACGAAGGCGATGTTGACCGGCCCGACGGACGGCTGCCAGTTGTGGATCGCGAAGTTGGACATGCTCGCGTCGGAGCCGTTCCAGCCGAAGTTGCGGCCGGACTCCAAGATGGAGATGCGGTCGACGTTCGGGCCGTTCTCGACGCAGTAGCGCTTGTTGTCCGCAGCGCGCCAGGCGCCCCCGAACGGGTTGCGCACGCCCGCGCAGAAGATGTAGTCGCGCGCCGTGAACGCGCCGCCGTTGTACCACGGGTTGCTCGGCACCGGCGTGCCGTCGAGGTTGAGCCGCAGGATCTTGCCGCGGAACGACGTCAGGCTCTGCGCGGTCGTCGGGTTGAAGCCGTCGCCCATGTGGCAGTAGAGGTGGCCGCCGACGATCTCGAGGTTGGAGATCTGGTGCGACTGGCCCTGGGCCTCGCCGAACATGTCGAGGATCACGGTGCTCGACGACGCGGTCAGGCCGCCGTTGGTCGACGAGTAGCGGGTGATCCGCGGGTAGTTCTGGCCGTTGGTCTGCCAGAGGTGCGAGACGAACACGTCGCCGGTCGCGGGGTCGATCGCGATGCCGGCGAGGCCCTGTTCGCCGCTGCCCGGGAACGCGCCGGACGGCGTGTAGTTGATGACGTTGCTGGCATACGTCGTGACCAGGCCGCTGTTGGTGACGACCTTGATCTTGCCGTAGAGCTCGGTGACGTAGAACTTCGGCGCGGTCGGCAGGCTGCTCTGAGTGGGCGCGAACGCGATGTTCACCGGCAGCTGCAGGCCCTGCGCGACGACGTCGAGCGTGTAGCCGGCCTGAACGGCCTCCCACGGCACCGGCACGGTGCGCGCGACCGACGAGAAGTCGGGCACGAACGCCGTCGGGTCGGCGTCGTAGGTCGAGCCGTGCTCGCTCACCCAGTAGACCGCGCGGCCACCGGGCGCGAGGTTGACGGCGGGGAGGTGGATCGTGAACGGCTCGCAGTCGAACTCGAACCCGGTGAGGTTCGACGCCGGCAAGCTCAGGTTGCCGCCCGTGTCGCCGGCCTTGATCACCACGCGAACCGCGCGGTGCAGCGGCAGCGGGGCCGGGTTGGTGACGTGGTTGCCGGGGCCGGCGTCGCCGTCGATGCGCAGCAGCAGCCAACGGGTGTCGGTCTCCACGCGCAGCATCGGCTGGGGCGCGCCGGTGGGCAGGTCGATCGGGTTGCCCTGCAGGTCCTCCCAGCGCGGGTCGGCGGTGTCGTCGATGTCCTGCAAGAACATCGAGTCCTTGACGTCGGCTGCGCCCGTGGAGAACGGGATCGTCGACCAGGGGCTCCACTCGGTGGCGGGGTCGCCGCTGTCGTCGCGGTGCCGCACGCGCAGGTTGAAAGACGTGTCCGCGAACAGGCGCGCGTAGCCCGCGTGCGAGCTCTCGAAGACGCCGTCCCCGAGGTGCGCGTGTACCTTCTCCAGGCCGGT
>CAZTQF010000646.1:0-2314 GCA_964615255.1 uncultured candidatus Brocadiaceae bacterium
AAGGACGAGTACGAGAAGGCGCTGCCCGAGATCCGCAAGGAGTTCCCCAAGACCGAGAACGGGGCCCTGCTCTACTGGGAACGCCACGGCCACGAGCTGCCCTACAAGGTCCAGAACGACAAGGGTGAGTCGATCGCCGACCAGCCGGTCGTCTTCGTGAGCTGGCGCGACGCCAACCGCTTCGCCGCCAGCCTCGGCATGCGGCTGCCCACCGAGAAGGAGCTCACCCGCGCGATGCGCGGCGACGGGTCGCACACGTGGCCCGGCGGCGAGCAGGACGACACCTGGTCCGCCAAGAAGAAGGACCTGCTGGGCATGGCCAAGACCACCGACCTGCACGTCAAGCCGGTCGGGACCGTCGCGGGCGCCACCGGGCCCTTCGGCCACGTCGACATGTTCGGCCAGGTCTGGCAGCTCTGCGGCGACCTCGGCTTCCAGCCCATCCACGGCGACATGGACGAGTTCGTCAAGACGTGGGACAAGGGCCTGCAGAAGCACAAGCTCGGCCGCATGCTCGAGAAGAAGCCGCTCTACCGCGGCAACTACATCATCGCCAAGGGCGGCAGCTACCTCTCCTACCAGGAGCCCGTGCAGCTGATGATCGACGCGCGCGCGCCGATGCAGACCACCGCGGTCTTCGAGAGCATGGGCTTCCGCCTCGCCAAGAGCCTGCGGCCTGGCTACGACTTCCTCTACTCGCTGCAGCGCATCCAGTTCGACAGCTCCGCGTTCGCCAAGAACCAGGAGCTCGCGCTCGACCAGCTGGTCGGCGGCGAGCGCTACACGCTCGCCGAGAACGGCTTCCCGAGCGCCTATGAGGCCGTCGCCTTCGCGCCTGCGAACTGGCTGTTCGACGAGAAGCAGATGCGGCTCAAGCAGCTCAACGAGGGCTCGCAGACCAAGCCGCTGCTGATCGGCGCGATCGCCAGCTCGGCCAAGTTCGAGAACGGCACCAAGCCGGGCCTCTACTCGGTGTTCTTCCGCGCCGCGGGCATCCCCAAGGAGCTCCGGGACGCGGTCAAGCAGGGCCACAAGGCCGTCGTCAAGGCGCGCAAGGAGGCCGAGAAGGCCGCCAAGAACGCCGCCAAGGGCAAGAAGAAGGACGAGGACGACAAGAAGGAGCAGGACAAGAAGCCGACCAAGTGGCGCATCGTCGCCAAGCGCTTCGGCCTGACCGACGACGACCTCGCCGACCCCAAGGCCGCGAACGGCGACCTCGGGTTCGTGCGGATCGACGACGTCGACATCCCGACGGACCGCGACGCCTACATCCTCGCTACCAAGGGCAAGATGGTGTCGGTGTTCGACGGCACCAAGAAGAAGGCCGCGTTCAGCGAGCCGGTGCCGAGCACGCTCACGATCGAGCCCGGCCCCAAGGGCAAAGAGGACAAGGCCGTGGCCAAGTTCACCTTCGGCATCCCGCTGCTGGCCCGCAACCCGAAGAAGGTCGTGGTGTTCCACCTCCACGCGACGCTGGATCAGCCGCCTCCGACTCCGGACAAGCCCTGGCGTCTGCCGAAAGTAGAAGGGAACTAGCCCGCGCGCCGCGCGTGGGCTTCACCCGTCACCGAGAGGACCCCGTGAGCGCCCACCAGCACCCCGACGCCAAGGCGACGATCACCGCAAAGGCGAGCGCGTCTTTCTTCGTCCAGGACTACAGCCCAGCACCCCGGATCGACGGCGTCCAGCTCGTCGAGCTGAAGCGGTTCAACGACGACGGCGGCGCCATCACCGAGCTCGGCCGGATGGCCGCGGGCGTGCACCACCAGCTCGACGGCTTCGAGGTCAAGCAGGTCAACTACTCGGAGATGGACCCGGGCGTCTGCAAGGCGTTCCACCTGCATCACCGCCAGACAGACGTCTGGTATGTGCCGCCGAGCGACAAGCTGCTGCTGGTCCTGCACGACTGCCGCGAAGGCTCGCCGACCGAAGGCGAGACGATGCGCTTCGTGCTCGGGGACGGCAAGGACCGCCTCGTGCGCATCCCACCGGGCGTAGCGCACGGCGCGCGCAACATCGGCCAGGACGTCGGCCGGATCATCTACATGGTCGACGTCGAGTTCTCGGTCGATCAGGACTGCGACGAGGGCCGGCTGCCGTGGGACTACCTCGGCGCCGAGATCTGGGAGATCGTGCGCGGCTGACGGCCGCTCCCGGGCAGCCCCCCCCACCCCGCCGCCGCGAGGCGCTAGCGCGGCGCGTCGGGGTCGACGCCGCCCATCTTGCCGACGACCGGCAGCCGGACGCGCTCGGCGGCGCCGTTCGCGCCGACCACCTCGGCGGCGAAGACGAAGTACTGCCCGAGCTTGATGTC
>CAZTQF010000647.1:0-2313 GCA_964615255.1 uncultured candidatus Brocadiaceae bacterium
CTCGTGGGTAAGGGAGTCAGAGGTTCAAGGTTTGGGTAAGTACGGAGCGGTCTCAGAGCGCGTCCTCGACGCGCGGTCTGAATCAGCGAATCGCGATCAGGCGTTCAACGCGCCGGGAGGATCAGGGCTCGCCCTCCTGTTCGAGCAGCTGGCGCAGCCGCCGCGCGATCCGCGCCAGCCACGCGACCCGCTCCGGGTCGTCGGACGCCATGCGGAGCTCGAGGTCTTCGCGGAGCTGGATCGTCGTCCAGCGCGGCTCCGCCGGCGGCGGCTCGGGGACCAGCTCTTCCTGGCCCAGAACCAGGCCGCGCTCTTCTTCGTCCTCGGCTGGGCGGCGCATCGACATGCTCCGCATCGACGCCATCGACGCCGACACCATCGGCGCAGGGTCGAAGAGCTCGGCCGAGCTGCTCGGCGCGCCGAACAGGTCGGCGATCTCGAGCGACTCCTCGCCGTGCGCCACGCGGCGCACCACGTCGGGGTCCGATCCCCGCAGCAGCTGGTGCAGCACGTCGCGGACCACGGAGGTCGGCAGCCGCGCGCCCGCCTTCTCACGCAGCTTGACGACGAACAGGAGCCGGTCGACGTGCTCCTGGTCGTAGTAGCTGCCGCGGCCCCCGCCCCGAGCGGGCGGGAGCAGCCCCTGGCGGATCCACGAACGAATCGTCCGCGGCTTCTCGCCGGAGATGCTGGCCAGTTGGTCGAGGCTGAGAGGGCCGTCCATGAGGCCCATCTCTAGTTCTCGCCATTTATGATGTCAAGTTCCCGGCGAGAATGTCGCATTCTCCAACGGCCCGAACGGCGCGCCGGGTCACTGCGGCGTCAGCCGGAAGTCCTTGATACTAAATCCCTTTGCGTGCCCTTCGCTCTTGTGCTCGAGGCGCAGGATATTTTTGCCCGCCACCAACTCGACATCGACCCCGTCCGACTCGGCCCAGAGCCCCACCGTATGCGGCAGCGGCATCGCGACCGGCCCGCGGCCGTTGGCCGTGACCTCGAGGCGCTGCTGCCAGCTCGGCGACGCGACGCGCGCGCTGAGGCGGTAGACGCCGGCCGCCGGCGCCTCGAAGGCGTACTCCAGCACCTGCCCCCGCCCGTTGCGGTTGTAGTGGAGCTGCTTGCCGCCGAGGTTGCTCGGCAGGAAGACCACCTTGCGATTGCTCTTGCTGGGTGTGGTGCAGGCTACGGCCGGGATCGTGATCACGCCCGCTGCGTCGACGTCGATCCGACGCTCCTCGGCGGTGACCTTGCCGACCTGGACGCGGAAGCGGTCCCGCTCGTCCTCGGCCTCGCCGAGGTCGGCGCCCACCGCCGCCAGGGTCTGCGCGTCGGACTGCTCGATGATCTGACGCTGGCGGTGCAGCGAGGCGCCGTACCAGAAGCCCGGCTCACCCGACAGCAAGCCGTAGACCGGGCGCTCGCCCACGACGTCTCCGATCCACTGCGCCCGCTTGACCTCCAGGTACTTCGCCGGCGCGCGCCGCGCCTGGGTCGTCGCGAGGAAGTCGAGGTCCTTGTTGTAGCGCGTCTTGGTCCAGCCCGAGCCCCAGCCAGCGCCGAGGCACGGCACCCACCCTTTTGGCGTCCAGTGCACCAGCGCCGCGTGGCCCCGCTGCGGCCGCGCCGTGGTCGGCACGCCAAAGGCGCGCAGCAGGAAGCGACCGAAGAACGCGCGGCGACCGCAGACCCCGCCGTTCATCAGGATGTTCTGGAAGAACTGCAGGTCGGAGCGGTCGTGCTTGTTGTCCTGCGAGCCGTAGCGGATCTCGGTGCCGACCGCGCCGACGTATCGCCAGCGGTCGTCCTTGGTGAAGACGTGGTCTGGCCGGTAGCTGCGCAGCATCTCGCGCCCCCAGGCCGCGATCTCGTCCGGCTCCTCGCCGTCGACCACCATGCGGAGGTCCCAGACCGTCAGCTGCTCGAAGCATGCGTCGAGCTCTTTCTGCTCGTAGGCGGCCTCGTAGCTGCAGTAGCGCGCGAACGGATCGACGTGCTCTGCCGCGCCGTCCGCGCCGACGGCGTTGCGCTGCTTGACGGGCTGCGCGTGCTCGAGCGCGATCGCGAGCGCGAGGCGCTGCAGCACGCCTTCGCGCGCGTGCGGACGCTCTGCCTGGATCTGCGCGTAGATCTCCATCGCGCGACCGCACTCGCCGCCCTTGGCGCCGTCGGCGACCGCCATCTGCAGCAGCAGCGCGTCGTCGCCGAGCAGCCGATCGATCAGCTGCTGCTGCGCAGCACCCTGCGCCGCGAACGCCGCCAGCCGCTTGGGCGTCGCCTCTTGGAGGACCACGAACCTCGCGAGGTCGTGGTCGA
>CAZTQF010000648.1:0-2311 GCA_964615255.1 uncultured candidatus Brocadiaceae bacterium
GTTCCTGGTCCACGAGAGCCACGGGTCCTTCAGCAAGTACATGTACGTGCGGGCCTACGACCCGACCGAGCAGCGCATGCACGACGTGCGGCTGCTGATCCAGGGCGAGCTGGCGGACGACGCGACCCTGGTCACGGCCGAGCTCGGGACGTGGGACGAGGCGCGCGGCGACTGGCTGCTCGAGGGCGGCCGCAGCGACCGCGCCGACGGGGGGCGGCCGCAGCGTTGGCTCGATCGCCCGGACGTCACCCCGGAGGTGCTGCTGCAGCAGTCGCGCGAGTCCGTCGATCCGGAGACGATGTCCTACACGGACCTCGTGACGCTGATCGAGCTCCGACCCAACCGCGCCGACGTGCGCCTCGCGCTGCACCGACACATCACGTATCCGCTCGCCAACATCCTGCTGCTGCTGCTCGCGCTGCCGATGGCGGTGCGCTACGAGCGCGGCAGCCGCGTCGACCGGCTGCTGGCGGCGATCGCCATGTGCGCCGGTTACTTCCTGCTCGACCTCGCCTGCCAGCGGCTCGGGACGCGGGAGTGGCTGCACCCGATCGTCGCGGCCTGGACGCCGACCATTGTGTTCGGGTCCCTCGGGGTCGTACTGTTCAGCAGCACGAGATCATGAGCGACGCACACGACGAAGGCCGCCGCCCAGGCTGGATCATCCTCATCCCGGTCGCCGCCGTGGTCGGCGTGACCGCGTGGTTCATCGTCGCGATGGCCGGGCGCTGAGGCGCCCGAGATGCCGCTCCCGGAGAAGAACATGCTGCGATGCGTGCTCCTGCTCGCCCTCTGCGCGCCGCTCGCCGGGCAGAGCAAGCCGAAGCTGCGCGCGCAGAGCTTCCACTTCGACGACTATCGGACGTTCCTGCAGCTCGACGCCGCGGCCTTGCGAGACACGGGCGTCTGGGACGAGCTCTACGTCTCTGGGCTCGAGGCCTTTGTGGTCTTGGTCCGTGAGCAGTTCGGCTTCGACGCCGACCACCTCGACCGGCTCACGCTGACCGGCGGCATGGTGCTGACGGGCGACGACGCGCGCGCGTTCGAGGCGGTCGTCGTGCTCGAAGGCAACGCGGAGCTCGAGCCGCCAGGCGACCTCGGCGGCGACTCCTACG
Source organism: uncultured candidatus Brocadiaceae bacterium (assembly GCA_964615255.1). Taxonomy (GTDB): domain Bacteria; phylum Planctomycetota; class UBA1135; order UBA1135; family UBA2386. Next base: position 1,116 of record CAZTQF010000648.1, read on the forward strand.
AGCTCACGACGATCGGCGGCCACGACGTCTACACCTACCGCTGGGGGGGCGACGCGTTCGTCGCGCCGACGCCGAAGCTGCAGGTCTACGGCAAGCCCGCGCTGCTGCGTCCGGTGCTCGAAGGGCGGCCGCGCGCGGGGCTGCCGTCGCCGGACGTGATGGCCTACACCGCTGGCAAGCAGAACACCCTGCTGCAGTGGGTCGTGGACCTCGACCAGGACCCGCAGCTGCGCGCCGAGCTGCAGGACTTCGCGGAGGCCGAGCTCGCAGGTCTGCGCTGGCCCGAGGGCGATGCTCCGACCACGCTCGCCGGCAGGATCGCCGCGACCGGGGACGAAGACGACCGTCACGTCTTGCTCGAGGTCGTGCTGCGTCACGGAACGGCCGGCGACGGCCTGGCGCGCTCCGAGGAGATCGGGAGCGCTGGCATCGCCGCGCTCAAGAAGCTCCCGCAAGCGCGCATGTTCTGGTCGCTGCTGAAGCGGGTCGAGTTCGAGCGCAGCGGGACGGACGCGGTCTGGCGCGTCGACCTCGGCCGCGCGCGCAGCGTCGGCGGGCTGCTGACCACGGCGACGCCGCTCCTGTTGCTGGGGCTGACGACCGTACGCGTCGTGCAGCAGGCGGTCGGTCAGCAGCTGCTCGAGGAGGTCGAAGAAGAGGTCGAACCGCCGCCGCCGCCGCCGCCGCCTCCGGTCCGCCCGCCCGCCGGCGGCGGCGGACGCTGACGGCGACTCACTCGCCGTCTGCAGCGACCGCGATCAGCCGGCTGCGCGTGCGGAAGAGGAGCATCCCGCGGCTGACGGCAGGAGACGCCATGCACGTCTCGCCGAGCGGGTTGACCGCGAGCAGCTTGTAGGACGTGCCGGCCTGGACGACGTGCACGTCACCCTCCTCGCTCGGGTAGTAGAGCTTGCCGTCGGCCGCGATGCCCGACGCCGTGTATCCCACGCCGGCCGTCAGCCGTTGCCGGTAGTGCTGCTCGCCCGTCCGGGCGTCCCAGCACGTGACGACGCCGTTGTCGCGGCAGACGTAGAGCTCGTCGCCGTAGACGAACGGCGACTGCATGTAGGCGCCGAAGCGCCCGTTGGTCCAGGCGATGCCCGGGTCCTCGGCAGTCAGCTCGAGCTGGCCTTGCGCGTCGGCGTCGATCGCCAGGATCCGCGCGGGTCCGCCGTGGGCGCTCGTCAGGAACACCA
>CAZTQF010000649.1:0-2306 GCA_964615255.1 uncultured candidatus Brocadiaceae bacterium
CTTGGCCAGCAGCGTCTTGCCCGAGCCGGTCGGGCCGACGAGCAGGATGTTGCTCTTCTCGAGCTCGAGGTCAGGGTTGTGGTAGCGCGCGTGCAGCCGGCGGTAGTGGCTGTAGACCGCGACGGCCAAGACCTTCTTGGCGTGTTCTTGGCCGACGACGTAGTCGCCGAGGCGCTCGACGATCGAGTCGGGGCTCGGGACCTTGTCCTTCAGGACGAGGTCCTTGACGAAGGTCGGGGACGCTGCGTCGCCCTTCTGCTTGCGGTCCTCCTCCTTGAGGATCGTGTTGCAGATCTCGATGCACTCGTTGCAAATGTAGATCCCGGGCGGCCCGGAGATCAGCGACTGCACGTGGTGCCGCGACTTCTCGCAGAAGGTGCACCTCTCGACCGACTTGCCCTTACCTGCCATGCGATTCGTGGGGCGCGCCGAGCGGCGCGCCGGGTCGAGGAGCCTACCCTATCGCGGCGGAGCCTTCACGGCCTCACTTGGCGGTCTCGACGATCTCGTCGATGAGGCCATATTCCTTGGCCTCGGCGGCGCCCATGAAGAAGTCGCGGTCGCTGTCATTGGCGACCTCTTCGACGGGCTTGCCGGAGTGCTTGCTGAGGATGCCGTTGAGCGTGTCCTTCAGCCGCAGGATCTCGTCAGCCTGGATCGAGATGTCGAGCGCCGTGCCGCCGACGCCGCCCCAGGGCTGGTGGATCATGATCCGGCTGTTCGGTAGAGCGTGGCGCTTGCCCGGGCTGCCCGCGGCGAGCAGGACGGCGCCCATCGAGGCGGCCTGGCCGATGCAGTAGGTCGCGATCGGGCACTGCACGAACTGCAGCGTGTCGTAGATCGCGAGCCCGGCGGTGACGCTGCCGCCCGGCGAGTTCAGGAACAGGTTGATGTCCTGGTTCTTGTTTTCTTTCTGCAGGAACAGCAGCTGCGCGATCACGACGTTGGCCACGCCGTCGTCGATCGGGGTCCCGATGAAGACGATGCGGTCCTCGAGCAGGCGGCTGTAGATGTCGTAGGCGCGCTCCCCCCGGCCGGTCTTCTCGATGACGGTGGGGATCGTGTACATGTTCGCGTTCGTCATGACTTCTTGCTCCTGCGAGGCTCCGTGCTCCTGCGGGCGGGCCCGGGTTCCGGGCCGTCCACCTACTCCCCAGTCATATCGACGATCTGGCCGTTCTCTCTGAGGAATTCGCGGACCTTCCGCTCCAGCAGGGAGAGCTGCAGCTCGCCGATCCGGTTCTGCTCCTTGAGGTGCGCGAAGACCTGGCCGGCGGTCAGCTGCTGCTCCGGGGTGCTGTTGGCCTGCGCGATCGCCTCGAGCTCCGCCTCGAGGTCTGCCTGCTCGACCGTCAGGCCCTGCTGCTGGGCGACGGCCTCGATCAGGAAGAACATCTGCACGCGCCGCTCGGCGTCCTTTTGGGCCTCTTCCTTGGAGCTCTCGAGCTGCTGCTGGATCTCCTCTTCGGGCATGCCCTGCTGCTGCAGCCGCTGCGCGTAGGCGCCGAGCGACGCCTGCTGCTGCTCCTCGACCAGCGACGGGGGCGGCGTGATGCCCGCGGCCTTTGCGAGGTGGTCGAGCGCGGCCTCTTCCTGACGCTGCTTGCCGAGGCGGGCCTTCTCCTGCGAGATGCGGCCGCGCAGGTCCTCGCGCATCGCGTCGAGGGACTCAAACTCCATGGCCTTGGCGAGCTCGTCGTCGATCGGCGGCGGCGCCACGCGCATGACCTCGTGGAGCTTCACCTTGATCTTGCCGGTGGTGCCGCGGACCTGCTCTTTCTCGAAGTTGTCCGGGAACGTGATCGCCATCTCCCGCTCCTCGCCCGCCTTGCCGCCGACGAGCGCTTCGGCGTAGGCGCCGGCGTCGACGCCGTTGACCGGGATGCGGGTGTTCAGCTGCACGCCGGTCTTGGTGTGCACGTCTTCGCCGTCGGCGTCGACGAACGTGTAGTCGCACTTGACGAAGTCGCCGTCCTCGACGGGCTCGTCGACCGACTGGATGCGGCGCTTCTGATGCGCGATCTCCTTGAGCGCGTTGTCGACGTCCTCGTCGTTCGCCTGCTCCTCGAACGCTGGGATCTCGATGCCCTTGCTGTCCGGGATCTCGAACGTCGGCTTGACGTCGACCTGCGCGGTGAACTCGAGCCCCTCGCCCGCCTTGACCTCGAGCGCCTCGGCTTCGTCCACCTTGACCCGGCCTACGGGCTGGATGTCGTTGCCCTCGCACGCCTCCTGCAGGTAGCGGTTGAGCAGCTGCCCTTTGGCCTCCTCGAGGATCGCCGCGCCGTGCATCTTCTCGATCATCT
>CAZTQF010000650.1:0-2302 GCA_964615255.1 uncultured candidatus Brocadiaceae bacterium
GGGTCGAAGTCCGGGGGCGTGATCCGCCACCCGTCGAGCTCTACGCCGTCGCCTGCGTCCACCCGGAAGAACTCGTCGTGTCCGAGCTGCAGGCTGGCGAGCTTCTCGCGCAGCGCCGCGTTGTCGGCGAGGGTCCGCAGCGTGCGGTGGCTCGGCAACTCGACGAGCTCGACCTGCTCGGGCACGCCGAGCGATGACCAGGTGTGCAGCGCGAAGCGGCCGTTGGGGGAGATCTTGTAGGCGTGGGTGCCGCGCGGCTGCGGGGTCAGCCGCTCGAGGTCGCCGCCGCCGTCGAGGCGCGCGCGGTACAAGAACCGCTGCGTCGCGTCGTCCGGCGACGCGAGGAAGTAGACGTAGCCGCCTTGGTCGTCGATGTGCTGGATGCTGATGACGTCGTACGACCCCTGCGTGACGAGGCGCACCGAGCCGCCGTCGCGCGCGATGACGTAGAGGTGCCGCCAGCCGTCGCGCTCGCTGACGAACGAGAACCGCGCCCCGTCGTCGAACCAGCGCAGGTCGTCGCACTCCTCGACCCACGCGTCGCCGCGGTCCGAGAAGACCACCTTCGTCGAGCCGTCGCGGACATCGGCGAGGGTCACGTCGTTTTGGTTCTGCAGGCGATTGAACCGCTGCAGGACCAGCTCGTCGGAGCTCGCGGCCCACTCCATGCGAGCGACGTAGTTGTCGTTCAGGTCGCCGCGGAGCTGCAGCCAGCGGGTCGCGCTCTCTCCGTCGGCCGCGACCACGCCGACCCGGCAGCGTGGGTTGGTCGTGCCCACCTTCGGGTAGCGGATCGGCGTCGTCTGCGAATAGAGGCCGGCGGTGTTGTTGATCAGGCGGAACACGCCGACCTCGCTCGCGTCGATCTCCCAGTACGCGATCCGCTCGCCGTCGGGGCTCCACCGAAACCCGTCGCGCAGGCCCCACTCTTCCTCGTAGACCCAGTCGAAGGTGCCGTTGGACAGCGTGTCCGATCCGGTCGTCGTCAGCCGCGTGATCGCGTGATCGGACAGGTCCTCGACGTAGAGATCGTTCTTGTAGAGGTAGGCGACGCGCGCGCCCTGCGGGTCGAACTTGGCGAACTGCAGCCACGTCGCCTCGAAGTCACCGCCGAGCTTGTGCAGGTCGCCGGTGTCGCGGTCCAGCACCCAGAAGTCGCCGCGCGTGTTCTGCCGCCAGACGCGACGGGTGTTGGTCGAGATGAGCACCTTGCGGCCGTTTCGCGAGAACTGGTAGCCCTCGATGCGCAGCGGGGCCTCGCGACCGTCAGGCACCAGCTGGTCGGCGCCGACCAAGACGCGCCGCTCGCCGCTCGCCGGGTCGAAGCGGACGAGGTCTTGGCCGCCGCCGGGCGCGGGCTCGAGCGTGGCGAGGCCGCTGTCCGCGAGCCACCACGAAGGCCCGAATCCCGCGGCGCGAAACTCTGCGCCGAACAGTCGGTCGAGGGTCAGCGTCGCTGGACCTGCCGCCGGCGCGTCGCGGCCACCTCGTGAGGCAAACGAAGCGCAGCTGGAGAGCAGCAGGGCAGAGAGGAGCGCCGTAGAGGGCGCCCACGAGCCGGCCCGTCTGCGGGCCGTCAGCGGCGAACGACTCATGCCGCGCAGGCTACGCGATCGCTGGGGTCAGGGCCTGTGGCGATTCGAGGGTGGCGCGTTCGGACTGGGTGGGCCCGTCTGAGCTCGCTTCAGTTGGACAGCACCATGCGGATGGCGTCGGAGAGTCGAACATCGGGGAAGAACGGGCACGGCGGCGCGGCCGGCACGGGCCCGAGCACGGCCCACTGGGCGTCCAGGGTGAAGCCGAGCAGGCTGCCGAGGCACGGGATCGGCAGGGGGGCTGCCGCGTTGCCGTTGGCGACCGGATAGAGCGGCGAGATCAGCTGCGGGGTCAGCGCGGCGCAGGCGCCGCAGGTCGTCGGCGCGCTCATCGTCGTGTCGAAGAGCAAGAAACCCGCGGTCGCGGAGGGGTCTGCGTTTTGCAGCGTCAGCCCGAAGGCCGCGTTGCCGATCGCGAACGGCCCCGCAGGAGCGGCGTTGCCGCCAGCGCCGCAGCCGCCGACGCCCGGCACGGGGACCACCACGCCGCCGTTGAACGGGCGGTAGCGGTGGGAGCGCAGCAGCGAGTTGCCGGTGCTGTTCTCACGCTGCTCCCACGTCAGCAGGGCCTCATCGCTCTCGACCCCGTTGGTGCGCTTGGCGCAGAGCGCCGGGTACGACGACAGGAACGCTGTGGCGTTGCCGGTCAGGACCTGCTGGTTGCACGGCGTCGTTGTGCCGCGCGCGACGTTGGTGGCGCCGACTCG
>CAZTQF010000651.1:0-2301 GCA_964615255.1 uncultured candidatus Brocadiaceae bacterium
TGACGCCGTGACCCCACGGCGTGGAGCTGCCCCGCCGCGCTTCGACCCGGTCCTCGGGGTCGCGACCGGCGCCGACAGCCAGCTCGAGCAGATGCGCGCGGCCGAGCGCGCGTTCGCGCAGAAGCGAGACCGACGCTACCTCAAGCAGCTGCGCCGCCTCCGCCGCCTCCGCTGAGCCCGCGGCAGCGTCAGCCGCCGGCCTGCTCGGAGATCGCCTCGAGCTCTTCCCAGCGCGCGTAGAGCGCGGCCAGCTCCTCGGGCAGCGCGCTCCGGCGCGCCGTCAGCGCGTCGAAGCGCGCGGCGTCGGCTCCTGCGTAGAGGCGCGGGTCGCCCAGGGCCTCGTCGACCTGGGCGAGCTCCGCCTCGAGCCCCTCGATCTTCGGCGGCAGCTCGTCGAGCTCGCGCTGCTCGCGCGTGCTCAGCTTGCGCGCGCGCGGCGCCGCGGCGCTGGCCGCGGCCTCCGCCTGCGCTTTTGCCTTCTGGCGCTGCGCGGCTTCGGCCTGCTGCGCGGCGCTCGCTGCGGCCTCTTGGCGGAGCCGCTCGAGCAGCAGGGACAGGTCTCCCTCGTGGACCCGCGCGGCGCCCGTCCCGTCGAGGTACACCACGCGCGTCGCGACGCGATCGAGGAACCAGCGGTCGTGGCTGACGACGATCGCCGCGCCCGGGAACGCCAGCAGCGCGTCCTCGAGCGCCCGCAGCGAGGCGAGGTCGAGGTCGTTGGTCGGCTCGTCGAGGACCAGGACGTTGCCGCCCGCGCAGAGCAGCTTGGCGATCAGCACCCGGTTGCGCTCGCCGCCGCTCAAGGTCCCGATCCGGGCGTGCTTCATCTGGCCGGGAAACAGGAACTGCTCGAGGAACGACTCGACGCGCAGCGAGCGGCCTCCGACGAAGACGTAGTCGTTGCCGTTGCTGACCTCGTCGAGCACCGTCTTGGCCTCGTCCAGCTCGCTGCGCTGCTGGTCGATGTCCGCGAAGACGACGGTCGGCCCGACGCCGACCTTGCCCTCGTCTGGCTCGAGCCGGCCGAGCAGCATCCGCAGCAACGTGGTCTTGCCCGCGCCGTTCCGGCCCACGATCCCGAGCCGCTGGTTGGGCCCGAGCTCGAACGAGAACGGCGCCAGCACGGTGCGCTCGCCGAACGACTTCTTCACGCCGTGGACGCGCAGCACGTAGTCGCCGAGCCGCGGTCCCTCGGGGATCTGGAACTCAAGCTCGGCCGACGCTGGCGGCGGCGCTGCGTCGACCAACGCCTGGTGCCGCTGGATCCGCGCCTTGGCCTTGGTGGTTCGCGCCGGCGGACCGCGCTTCACCCACTCGGTCTCCCGGCGCAGCGTGTTGAGGCGCGCGCTCTCGGTCTTGGCCTCGGCCTCGAGCCGCTCGGCGCGCTGCACCAGGTAGCTCCGGTAGCCACCTTCGTACTCGACGAGGCGACCGCGATCGAACTCGACGATGCTCGTGCAGAGCCGGTCCAGGAAGTAGCGGTCGTGGGTCACGAGCACCATCGGGATGTCGGCGTCCAGCAGGTAGCTCTCCAGCCAGTCCGTGACCTCGGCGTCGAGGTGGTTGGTCGGCTCATCGAGCAACAGCACCTCGGGCCGCGCGAGCAGCACGCGCGCCATCGCGACCCGGCGCCGCTCGCCGCCGGACAGGTCCCCGCAGCGGGCGCTGTGATCCGGCACTCCGAGGGACTGCAGCAGCGCCGCGGCGCGGTGGTCGACGTCGTGCCCTCCCAGCTGCTCCAGCTGCCCATCGAGCTGTTCCTGCCGCCGCAGCAGCCGCTCCAGCTGCTCTGCGGACGGGTCGTCGGCCATCTCCGTGTGCACCGCCTCAAGCCCCGCCAAGACCTCGGCTCGTCCCTTGATCCCGCCGACCACAGCCGCGTGGACGTCCTGCTCGGCGGGCAGGTCGGGCTCCTGCTCGAAGTAGCCGAGGCGGAGGTCGCGTCGCTCGGTGCGCTCGCCGGCGTCCGGCTCGAGCGCGCCTGCCAGGATGCGGAGCAGCGTGGACTTGCCGCAGCCGTTGGGCCCGAGCAGCCCGATGCGCTGCCCTCCGTCAACGACCAGGGCAACGCCATCGAGCAGCTGACGATCGCCGACCGCGAGCCGCACATCCTTGAGCGTCACCAGCGCCATCCGAGGATGCTCACCGACAGCATGGACCCGCGCAAGCAGCCGACGAGCGCGCTCAGCCGTCGGCGCGCGGCTGCGCTGCCCCGCCGCGGACCGGCGCCGAGACCTCGGCGAGCTGGCGCAGGAGCGCCTTTTGCTCCTCGTCGAGCTCGGGCGGCAGGGCGAGCCGCAC
>CAZTQF010000652.1:0-2300 GCA_964615255.1 uncultured candidatus Brocadiaceae bacterium
GACCTCTACTCCGACTCGACCTACGTGGTCAACGCGATGAGCAAGGGGTGGCTCGCCAGCTGGCAGAAGCGCGGCTGGCGCACCTCGTCGAAGCAGCCGGTGAAGAACCAGGACCTCTGGGAGCGGATGATCGAGGCGTCGGCTCGTCATGAGGTGCGCTGGCACTGGGTCAAGGGCCACAGCGGAGACCCCGAGAACGAGCGCTGCGATGCGCTCGCGGTCGAGGCCGCCAACGGCGCGTCGCTGCTCGAGGACGACGGCTTCCCCGGGGCCTGATCGGCGCCCGCCGCTGTCAGCGCACCCGTACGAGGCGGTGCGTCGGCAGGGACATCGCCTCGACGTGCTCGGCGACGTCGTCGAGGAAGCGGCGGCCGTCCACGTAGTAGCCGGCCGTCGGCTTGAGGTCGGGCACGCGCGCCTGGAACCACCGGTTGAGGCACTCGACCATCAGCTCGCGCAGGTACTTGGCGAAGCAGCTGGCGAGTGCGGTGGGGAACGCGCGGTCCTCGGCGCGCTCGGCGAAGGTCACGCCCACCTCGCGCCCGTCTTCGCGCAGGCGGTAGCTGGAGCGGCCCGGCCGCTCGTCGAGCACGTCGACTGTCGCCGCAGGGCACAGTCGCGCGAGGTCGCGCTGGTAGCGCATCCGCCCGCCGCAGCGGTCGGCGACCAGCCGGCACGCGTCGTGCTCCCCGACCCGCGGCAGCAGGCGCCGGACGAGGTCGCCCAGCACCGCGCTGTAGGCGTGGAAGTGCGCCTTGCTCTTGTTGTCGGTTTCTGCGATCAGCTGGTTCCACTCCTCCACGTCGACGGCGCGGACCGAGACGTCGAGCAGCTCGGCGCCGCCGCTCTGCAGCGCGCGCGCGACCAGCGCGCCGGTGAGCGTGACCCAGCCGCGGTCGGCGAGGCGCGGCAGCGGCAGCGCGAGGTCCTCGTACCACGGGCAGCGCTGCAGGAGCGAGAGGTCGTGGCCGAGGTCTGCGAGCCAGTCGGCGAGCGACGCCGGCGGTTCGCCGCGCAGCGCCGTCCAGAACACCAGCGCGGTCTCTTCGAGCCGCCGCATCCCGTGAGGGCCCGCCTTGACCTTCTTGCTGTCGGCGACCCGGACCTTGCCGGCGACGTGCTTGAGCTTGCTGACGTGGCGCTGCAGCAGCCGCCAGGGCGCGGTGCCTTCGGGGCCCGCCATCGTGACGCCGCCCACGACCAGCGGCCCGAGGATCGGCCCGAGGCCCGCTTCGTCGACGCCGGCGAGGTAGTTCACCGCTGCAGGACATCGCAAGCCCGTCCGGTCGTCAAGGCGCCGTGCCAAGGGCGGCGTGCGCGCGCCGCTGGAGCGCTTGCGCCGGTGTGCCGATAGGCGCCACATGGAAGCGCTGTTGGTAGCGGGGGACCCGATGGTCCGTGACCTCGTCAAGGTCGGGCTTCGCCAGTTCCCGGGCGTAGAGGTCACGGTGGGCGCGGGCTTCACCGGCGTCAGCCTCGCGCGCGGCAAGCGGTTCGACTGCGTCTTCCTCGCCGTGGATCCGCGGGAGCCCGCCACGGTCCAGCTGCTCGAGCACCTGCGGTCGTTCGAGCGCGACGCCGACCTGTTCGTGCTGACGGACCCGCGCAACGTCAAGGCGATGGCGGTCGACAAGACGCGGTTCGACGTGCACTCGTTCGTCGCGACGCCGGTCGTCGAAAGAGACTTCTTCGGCGCGATCGGTCGCTACCTCGAGCGCCGCGCCGACGGCAAGGTCAGCGCCGCGAGCGCTGCGACGCCTGCGCGCAGCTGAGCGCGCCGCCCGCCGCCTGCTTGCTCCGTGCGCCTGGTTGCGGTCTGCTCGGGAGATGGCCGGACCGGTCCCCGAAGCAAGCTCCCGCCCGCGCAGCACCCTCTACCTGGAGAGCCGCTACCGCAAGCTGCGCCGCGGCCTCCCGCAGACGATCTTCTTCTGCCCCAAGTGCAAGGGGGACCGCCGCCGGCGCCGCGGCTGCGCGCAGTGTGAGGGCTACGGCAAGCTGACCAAGGACAGCGTGCAGGAGCTCATCGGTCGGCGGCTGGTCCCGCAGATGCAGGCCAAGGCCGGCAAGTTTCACGGCGCGGGCCGAGAGGACATCGACGTGCTGATGCTCGGCCAGGGTCGCCCGTTCGTCTTCGAGGTCGTCGGCGCGCGTAACCCCAACCTGGACCTCGACGAGCTGCGGCGGGACATCGTCGAGCGCGCCGAAGGCGCGATCGAGCTGGCGCCCTTCGAGCGCGTCGAGCGGCGCCGGGTCGTCTACTGGAAGGAGACCCACTTCGACAAGGTCTACCGCGCCGA
>CAZTQF010000653.1:0-2295 GCA_964615255.1 uncultured candidatus Brocadiaceae bacterium
CCCGCTGGCGCTCGAGGACTACGTGCACCGCTCGGGCCGCACGGGCCGGGCCGGCAAGACCGGCCGGGCGATCTCGTTCGTCGCGCCCTCGGAGAAGAAGCTCTACGAGGTCGTCAAGGCGCACCTCTCCGGCAAGGAGGTCAGCAGCGCGCCGAGCGCGCCGGGTCGCGGCTACGGGATGCCCAAGGGGCGCGCCGGCAAGACCGGCCGCAAGCCGCGCCGCGGCGGCGGACGCCGCGCGGCGGCAGGCGCCGTCTAGTCCTCGGTCGGTCGGCCGAGGATCGCGTCCGCGGCAGCGGCGGGGTCGCTCGCCTGCACGAGCGCTCGGAACACCTCGTCGAGGTGCGTGTCCGCGCCCTCGCCCGCGGCTTCGCGCAGCTCGGCTGCGCTCCCGGCCGCCAGCAGTCGCCCCTTGTCGAGCACGGCGATCCGGTGCGCGGTGTTCTCGACGACGTCGAGCAGGTGGCTGCAGTGGAGCACCGCGCCGCCGCGGGCGGCGAACTCGTGCATCAGCTGCTTGACGATCTGCGCGGTCGTGACGTCGAGGCCCGACAGGGGCTCGTCGAAGACCAGCAGCGCGGGGTCGGTGAGCAGGGCCGCGCTGATCGAGACCTTCTGAAGCATGCCCTTGCTGAACGCGACCATCGGCTCGTCGCGCCGGTCGAGGATGCCGAAGCCGTCGAGCGCGCGCTCGGCCCGCTCCCGCAGCTGGCGCTCTTCGAGGTCGAACAGGCGTCCCTTCAGCTGGAGGAACTCCCACGGCGTGAGCGTCTCGTGCAGCCGCGCGACCTCGGGCAGGTAGCCGATCAGCCGACGGGCGGTGGGGTCGCGCAGCGCGTCCTCGCCCGCGACCGTGACCTCGCCGGAGTCGGGCCGCAGGAGCCCGACGAGGCACTTCACGGTGGTCGACTTCCCGGCGCCGTTGGGTCCGAGCAGCGCCAAGATCTCGCCCGGCGCCACCTCCAGGTCGAGGCCGTGCAGGGCGACGAAGTCGCCGTAGGTCTTGCGCAGGGCCGAGATCGCGAGCATCGGGGTATCTTGTCGAACCTCGTCGGCGCTGGCCAGCACGCGGTGTTCGCCGCTATGGTGTGGCGGCCTGAACCGGCCCCGCTTCGGCGCCGTTCCCTCCCTTCCCGTGCGCACTCCCTGGCTCCTGGCCTCGATCGCCCTGCACAGCGCCGCCGTCGCGGTGGTGCTGGTGGTAGGGGTGCACGCACAGGGCGACGTGCGGCGGCCCGTCGCGAGGATCGAGATTCGCAATACGCCGCCGAGCGCGCCGGCGCGCACCGAAGTCCGGCAGACGCCCGACGTGGAGGTGGAAGCGGCGCGGGACGCCCAGGTGCTCGTCGACGTGGACGTGCCGCCGCCGGAGCGGCCGGAGCCGGAGCCGGTGATCGAAGCAGGGGCGCTGCCGCCGTCGCCTGCCGCAATGCTGAACCGCGCGACGACCGAACGCGTGCGCGCGCCTGCGCCCGCAGCGCCCGAACGCGTGCAGCCTGAGCCCCAGGAGCCTGCGCCGCCGCCAGTCGAGGTCGCGCCGTCCGAGCCGGTCTACACGGCCGCGACGCGCCTCGACCGCGGCCGCGACAAGCCGGCCTATCCGAAGAAGGAGCGGCGACTCGGGCGTGAGGGCACGGTGGTGCTGCGCGTCTCCGTGCGCGCCGACGGCACGGTCGCCGACGCCAGCCTCAAGACGCCTTCGCGCTACGCCGGCTTCAACCGCGCGGCGCTCCACGCCGTGCGCACCTGGCGCTTCGATCCGGCGACCGAGGACGGCGTTGCGGTCGCGAGCGTGCTCGACGTGCCGGTCGTCTTCCAGCTCGAAGCCGCAGGCGGTCGCTAGCGTTCGCCGAGCGCGACCCCGAGGCCGGCCAGGATGTCGTCGAAGCGCTCGTACATGCGCTCCCAGCGCCAGGTCTGCCGGATCCACGCGCCCGCGGCCTCGCCGTCGCGGCGCGCGAGCGCGGGGTCGCCGAACCACCTCAGCACGCCTTCGATCGTCGCCGCTGCGCCGTCGGCGACGCACAGCGACGAGGTCGGCACGTCGCCGAGACCCTGCGAGGCCTGCGGCGACGCGACGGTCGGCAGCGACATGCTCAGCGCCTCCAAGACCTTGTTCTGCACGCCGCGGGCCAGCCGCAGGGGCGCGATCGCCACCGACGCCTGGTCGAAGTAGGGCGGGGTCGTCTCGACCCGCCCGGTCACCGTGACGCCGTCCCGGCCGTTGAGCTCCTTGACCTTGGCGATCGGCTTGCTGCCCACGACCAGCAGCCGCGCGTCGGGGAACTTCGCGCG
>CAZTQF010000654.1:0-2293 GCA_964615255.1 uncultured candidatus Brocadiaceae bacterium
GCTCGAGCTCGCCCGCGAACACCGCCGGCGCAGCCGCGCCAAGGTCGTCGGCATCACCGGTTCGTGCGGCAAGACGACCACCAAGGATTGGCTCGGCGCGGTGCTGGCAGCGGCGATGCCGACGGAGCGCTCGCCGGCCTCCTTCAACAACAAGGTCGGCGTGCCGCTGACGCTCTTCCGGCTCTCGCCAGAGACCCGCGCCGCGGTGGTCGAGATCGGCACCAACGCGCCGGGCGAGATCGCCCAGCTCACCGGCGTGGCGCGTCCCGACATCGGCGTCGTGACGTGCGTGGCGCCCGCGCACCTAGAGGGGCTCGGGTCGCTGGCGGGCGTCGCGCGCGAGAAGTCCTCGCTGCCGCGCGGGCTGTCCGCCGACGGCCTCTGCCTGCTCAACGGCGACGACCCCGCCTGCCGCGAGATGGCCGCCCACACCGCCGCGCGGGTCGAGTGGTTCGGGATCGAGCGACAGGCGGACTGGTTCGCCACGGATCTGCGCGCAGAAGGCGCGGGCACCAGCTTCCTGCTGCAGGGCGCGCGCCGCGTGACCCTGCCGCACCTGGGCGCGCACAACGTGTCCAACGCGCTCGCGGTGATTGCCGCCGCGCACCACCTCGGCGTCCCCGAGGACCTCGTCCTGTCGCAGCTCGCCGCGGCGCCGTCGGCGTCGCGCCGGCTCGAGCGCAAGCGCGTCGCGGGCGTCACCATCCTGGACGACACCTACAACATGAACCCCGCGTCGGCGCGGTCGTCGCTGCAGGCGCTCGCCGACTTGTCGCCTGCCGGTGGAGAGCGCGCAGGCGGCGGTCGTTCGATCGTGGTGTTCGGAGGGATGGCCGAGCTCGGTGACGACAGCGCTTCGCTGCACCACCGGCTCGGCGAGCAGGTCGCGGCGGCCGGCCGGGACCTGTTGGTCTGCGTCGGCGCGGCAGCGGAGGCGATCGCCGCCGGCGCGATCGCCGCCGGCATGGCCGCCGACGCCGTGGCGTGCGTCGCCGACGCGCAGGCCGCCTACGGCCTGCTGAACGCCGAGCTGCGCGCCGGCGACGTCGTGCTCTGCAAGGCGTCGCGTCGGGTCCGGCTCGACGTGCTCGTCGATCAGCTCGTCGCCGACCGCAAGGGCGAAGACGGCGCGGAGGCGTCGCGCGGATGATCTACTGGCTGGCGCCCTACCTCTTCTCGGAGGACCTCTGCAACCTGCTCGGGTACATCTCCGTGCGGGCCGGCGGAGCGGCGCTGACGGCGTTCCTGCTCGCGGTGTTCGCCGGCCCCCGGGTGATCCGGTGGCTGCAGCGCCAGGGCATGGGCGAGCGCGTCGACGGCACCGGCTCCGAGCGCCTCGAAGAGCTGCACAAGGAGAAGGTCGGGACCCCGACCATGGGCGGCCTGTTCGTGATCGGCTCGATCCTGGTCGCCGCCGTGCTCTGGATGCGCTTCGACGGCGTCAACCGCTTCTCGCTGCCCGGCATCGCGCTGGTCGCAGGCTTCGCGGGCGTTGGCCTGTGGGACGACTGGACCAAGCTCCGCCAAGGGCAGAACGGCGTGCAGAAGCGCGGTATCAGCAAGCGGCAGAAGCAGGGCGCGCTGACCGTGATCGCGACGCTGGTCGGGCTTTGGCTGCTCGGCCCGGGCGGCCTGCAGAAGGACCTGGGCGGCCCGCACCTCTACGTGCCGTTCGTCAAGGACTTCTCCGTCGACCTGTCGATCGCCTGGGGCGTCCCGTTCCTGGTGATGGCCGTGCTGGTGCTGACCGGCTCGTCGAACGCGGTCAACCTGACGGACGGCCTCGACGGCCTCGCCGCCGGCTGCATCGCGACGTCCGCGATCGCCTACGCTGCGATCACGTACGCCGTCGGTCGCGTCGACTGGGCCGAGTACCTGCTGGTGCCGCACGTCGGCGGCGCCGGCGAGATGGCCGTGCTGATGGCCGCGCTGCTCGGCGGCGCGCTCGGCTTCCTCTGGTTCAACGCAGCTCCTGCGATGGTGTTCATGGGCGACGTCGGCAGCCTCGGGCTCGGCGGCGCGTTGGGCTACGCGGCCCTGATCAGCCGCACCGAGCTGGTGCTGCTCGTCGTCGGCGGCGTGTTCGTCGTCGAGGCGCTGTCCGTCATCCTCCAGGTCGGCTCATTCAAGCTGCGCGGCAAGCGCGTGTTCCGCTGCGCCCCGCTGCACCACCACTTCCAGTTCGGGGGCATGCCCGAGACGCGCGTCGTCGCGCGCACCTGGATCGTCTCTGCGCTGCTGGCGATGTGCAGCCTCGTGCTCTTCAAGGTGCGCTGACCTCGATGACCGCGAT
>CAZTQF010000655.1:0-2292 GCA_964615255.1 uncultured candidatus Brocadiaceae bacterium
TGGCGGCGCCGGCGGCGGGCACCGACTCTGTGACCACGGCGCCGACCGACGATCGACGCGCTCACGACGAGGCGACGGAGCGCCAGCAGCGTCTCTGGTGGTGGCTCATGTGGGGCGTCCTCGCCCTGGCCCTGGGTGAGATGGCCCTGGCCAACCGAACGCGGTAGCGACAAGACAGGAGCGGCAACATGGCACCCGACATCCTGCAGCAGCGCATCGAGTCGATTGCGCGTCGCGTCGGCTCGCTCGAGAAGGGCAAGGACGCCGACTTCGTCGTGCTGAGCGGGGACCCGCTCGCCGTCGGCACGATGGTCGAGTCGACCTGGATCGACGGCGTGCGCCGCTACGCGCGCAGCACCGACAGCCAGGTGCTGGCGATCCGCGCCGACCGCGTGCACGACGGCACCGGCCGCGTGCTGCGGGGCGGAGTCGTGCTGATCCAGGGCGGCCGCATCAAGGCCGTCGGCGAAGACCTCGCCATCCCCTACGGCGCCGACGTGCTCGAGCTCGACGGCGTCGCGACGCCGGGCTTCGTCGACGCGTTCTCGCACCTCGGCCTCGCCGGCGAGGGCACGGGCGTGCCGTCCGGCACCCCGTCGCAGCTGCTGCACGAGGTGCTCGCGCACGACGACCCGATGTTCGAGCCCGCGCTGCGCGAGGGCATCACGTCGCTGCTCGTCGGCGGCAAGGACAGCGGGCTCACGTCGGGCCGCCTCGCCGCGATCAAGACCGGCGCCGAGGACCGCGAGGGCATGATCCTGCGCGAGATCGCGGGCCAGCGGATGGTCTTCGACGCCATCGGCCCCAACGCGACCAAGCCGCTCGCCGACCAGCTCGGCCGCGCCAAGAAGTACGTCGAGGCGTGGCAGAAGTACGACAAGGCGCTGGCCGAGTGGGAAGCCGGCGAGGCCGGCGAGCCCACGCCCGAAGAGCCCGAGCCCAAGAGCGAGGAAGCGGCGCCCAAGGCCGACCCCGTGACCGGCACCTGGGAAGCCGAGATCGTCATCCAGGAGCGCTTCCGGCTACAGATCAAGCTCGACCTGACGCTCAAGGGCACCAAGGTCACCGGCCAGATCTCGGTCGGAATGGGCGGACGCACGCCCCCGCCGCAGGACATCGAGGGCACGTTCGAGGACGGCACCCTCAAGATCGAGTTCCGCGGCATGGGCGGCTCGGCGACCCTCGAGGCGACCCTCGACGGCGACAGCCTGACGGGCACGCTCAGCCTCGGCCCGATGGGCTCGCAGCAGGTGAGCGGCACGCGCACGAGCAAGAAGCCGGGGGCCGCTGCGAAGGCGGCGCCCGCCCGCCGCAAGAAGGCGGACAACGACGACGGTCGGCCCAAGCCGCCCAAGACCGACCAGAACCTCGAGCCGATGCGCGCGGTCCTCGAAGGCCGCGCAACGCTGGTCGTGCGCACGAACCGCGGGCCAGCGATCCAGGGCGTGGTCGAGCTGCTCGAAAAGGAGAAGGTCAGCTACGCGCTCACCGGCGCGGACGACCTGCTCGACGACGGCGCGCTGCTCGGCGGCAAGAAGCCAGCCATCGTCGTCGGCCCCGAGGTCGTCGTCGAGGACGACGGCGAGCTGGTCAACGTCGCGGCCGCCTTCGCGGACCACGACCTGCCGATCATGTTCGGCACCGGCAACTGCGCGGGCACGCGCTTCTTGCCGATGCACGCCGCCTACGCGGTCCGCTACGGGCTGAGCCCGCAGGACGCGCTGCAGGCGCTGACGCTGTGGCCGGCGCGGGCCTTCCACCTCGACGAGCGGATCGGCTCGCTGGAGAAGGGCAAGGACGCCGACCTCGTCGTGTTCTCGGGCAACCCGTTCGAGCCGACGAGCAAGGTCCTGTTGGTGGTCTGCAACGGCCGCGTGGTCGTCGACAACCGGGAGCAAGAGCAATGATGACGTTCCGTTCCACGCTCGCGGCGCTGGCCGCGGGTTCGCTGCTGCCCCTGTCGCTCTGCGCGCAGGAGCCTGCGTCCGCTGCAGCTCCCGCCGCCGCCACCAACGAGGCGCCCGCCGCCGAGCAGGCGCCCAAGCGGTTCGAGACCTGGCACCCGCGCCGCCCCGCCGGCGAGCAGGACTACGCGGTCGCCAAGTGGGGCCCGCGCGGCCTGCCGAGCCCCGGCTACGCGTTCTTCGCCGCCAAGATCCTGCCGGTCACCTCGGCGCCGATCATCGACGGCGTCGTGATCACGCGGAACGGGATCATCGAGGCGATCGGCAAGGCGTCCGAGCTGACGGTGCCGCAGGGCTACGAGAAGATCGACTGCGGGGACGCGGTCAT
>CAZTQF010000656.1:0-2287 GCA_964615255.1 uncultured candidatus Brocadiaceae bacterium
TCGCCGCGCACGCTCAGGATGGTGCCGTAGGCCGGCACGCAGCCGTGCTTGACGAAGGTCCCCTCGACGTGGCCGACGAGCTCCTGTTCGCGCACGCCGGGGCGGGTGTGCGCCATCGCGGCCTTGTGCGCGTCGCGCGTCACGGCCGCGGCGCGTCGCATCTCCTTGACCTCTTCGGGCAGGCGGTGGTTGCGCAGCGCGGCGATCGCGAGCAGCAGCGCCGGGTCCCCGACCTTCTTCGCGTCGAAGAAGTCGACCCTGTCGCCGGTGATCTTGCGCGCCTCGGCCGTCGCCCGCGGGTCGGCGATGGCGAGGGTGCGCGCCTTGCGACGGCCGAGCTTCTTCTGGACCTGGGTCGCCAGGTCGCTGCGCTTGTGGACCCGGTCGACGCCTGTTGTGCGCTTCACCTCGGCGAAGCTGGCGGACGGGCCGTGCCACAGCGCGTCGGCGTCGGTGCGCTCGTCGAGGAAGAGGGTCACGGATCGGTCCTTGGGGTCGAACAGCGCGGCTGCGTTCGGCTCCGGGTCCGCAAAGAAGAACAGGAACGTGCTGTCGGCGCGGAACGGGCCCGGGTTGGCGGGGTAGTTGCGCGGGATCCAGCTGCCCGCCATCAGCAGGACGGGAGCGTCGATCGCGGCGAGCAGCTGCTTGCGGCGGAGCTTGAAGTGCGCGGGGGTCGGCATGACGCCGTGAGCGTAACGGCCCTGGCGCGCGCCCGGGGCCAGGTCGCGGGAGTTTCGGCCGTGGCGGAGGCGTCTTGGCGGGCCACAATTCGCTCGGAGTCATGAAGCCGCAAGCTGCCCTCGTCCTGTTCCTGCTCGCCGTGGTCGGCGCTGTCGCCTGGTCCCTCTCCGGTGCCGGCGGCTCGCCCGCGCCGAGGCCCGCGGAGGGGCCGCTCCAAGGTGCCGGAGCGGCTCGCGCTGACGCGGCGGTGGCTCGCACCGAGGCAGTCACGGGCGACCCGTCGCGCTCGTCCTCCGAAGCGGCGGTGGCCGCCGGCAGCGAGCGGACCGAAGTGGTGCCCGCGGGGCCGGGCTCCGACGGGGTCGCGCGGATCCGGGGGCGCCTGGTCGACGCCGACGGCGCGCCGCGCCCGGGCGTCCAGCTCGAGGTCCGGACCTGGCGCTTCGGCGGCCCGTTCGAGGTCGTCGCGGATACGCCCGGCGCCGACAGCGCGCGCCTGGAGCTCGAGACCGACCGCGACGGCGAGTTCGTGTTCGACAACGTCGGTCGGCGTTCGGGGACGTTGTCGCTGACGTCGGACGCGCTCGTGTTCGCGGATCGGGCGCGCTTCGAGGGCACCGGCGCCGACCAAGAGCTCGGCGACCTGCTGGTCGTCGCCGCGGCCTCGGTCGCCGGCGTGGTCCAGGACGAACGCGGCGCGCCGCTGGCCGGTGTCGCGGTCGCCGCCGAGCTCGGTCCGATGGGCATGGGCTCGACGTCGCGCATGGAGAGCCGCGAGGACGGCTCGTTCGTCGTCGGCAAGCTGCGGCCGGGCGAGTGGACGCTGCGGGCGACGTCGAGCCAGTTCTTGCCGCGCGCCCAGACGCAGCGCGTGGCGGCCGGGGAGCGGGTCGAGGGCGTCGTCATCACGCTCGCAGCCGGCGCAGCGGTCGAGGGTCGCGTCGTCGATGAGCGCGGCGTGGGCGTCGCGGGCGCCAAGGTCACCAGCGAGCGCAAGGAGACGATCGGCGAGATGGAGATCGTGCGCTTCTCCGACGAAGAGGCGGTCACCACGGACGACGATGGACGGTTCCGCCTCGCCGGGCTCACGGGCGAGCGCGTGACGCTCAAGGCCTACGGCGGCGGCCACTCGACCGCGGTGCAGCGCGTCGAGACGGGCGCGGTCGGCGTGGTGCTGCAGGTCGAGCGCCTCGGAGCCGTCGCCGGCGTCCTGGTGACTTCGAGCGGCGCGCCGATCGCGGGCAGCAGGGTGCGCGCCAGCACGGCCAACGGCTCCGGGGCCGTGACCGCGGTCGTCGGCGGGCTCGCGGACCTCGAGCTCCAGCGGGGCGACGACGCCCGTGCGACGACCGACGCACAGGGCCGCTTCGTGGTCGAAGGCGTGCGGCCAGGCGTCGTGCGCGTGGAGGCCAAGGGGAGCGCGCACCTTCCGGCGGAGCAGCGCGGACTCCAGGTGCGCCCGGCGCAGCGATTGACGGGGCTGCGGCTCATCGCGGACCTCGGTGCGATTGCGCGGGTCGAGGTCGTGGACGGGGACGGCGAGCCGGTCGAGGGCGCTGACGTGGAGCTCTGGCCGGCACCGCGGCCCCAAATGCCCGGGATG
>CAZTQF010000657.1:0-2283 GCA_964615255.1 uncultured candidatus Brocadiaceae bacterium
CGTCGACGAAGCGCGCCCGCTCGGGCTCCGGCACCTCGTCGAGCGGCTGCGGGCTCCGCACGTAGAGCGCGACCTCGTGCCCGGCGGCGACGACCTCGGCGAGCAGCCCGGGCGCCCGCGTCGCGAGCGCGGCGGGGGCCAGCAAGGTCGCGCGCGCGCCGCTCGACGCGAGGACCTCCACGGCCCGCTGGAGCGCGACGTCGGCGCGCGGCGGCAGCCGCCGCCAGTGGCGCGGCGCGACGTAGCCGCGCCAGGCTTCGTCGAGGAACCACTCGCTGGTGTCGACGACGAGGGCGGGCGGCAGGCTGCTCACCGAAGCGTTGTAGCGCCCCCTCTCGGGCGCACCAACCCTGCCGGGCCCCCGGCCGGCGGCAGGCGATTCTGGGTCGCGACGGCCCTACCATGGAGCGCCATGCGGTCGGACAGCAAGCGCGCGCGGCTCGTGGCCGGCGGGATCGGCGCCCTGCTCGCGGCGTCGTGCGCGACGACGCATGTCGAGGAGGCGACGGCGCGCGTGGCGCGACCGGCGCAGGTCGCGGTCGCCGAAGCCGCGACAGGACGTGGCGGCGCCCAGGCCGCCGCTCGCGCGGCGGCTCCTCGGCTGCGCGACCGGCTGCAGCGCAACGGCGTCACGTGGCAGCTCCGCCGCGGCGCCCGCGCGGGTCGCTACGTCAACGGCGACTGGTGGGTCGTCGGGCCCGTGGAGCTGGTCGAGATCACGCCGCGCTGCGTGCGGTCCGACGCGCGCGTGCAGAACGGCGCGATGATCAACCCCGACCCGACGCGGCCCCACCAGGGCTACGACAGCGCGCTCGCCGGCAGCGCCGCGCACAGCGGCTACCGGGACGCCCTCAACGTCGCGCTCGAGGTCTCCCCGGCGCGGCCGCTGAGGCTCGCTCCCGGCGACACGCTGGTCTCGACCGTGAGCCATGAGGCGGCCGGCCAGCTCCCCCAGCTCGAGCGCTGCGCGTTGCTGACCGTCGTCGCGACGCCGCCGCCGCCGCGGTCCTTCCGGCCGCCCTACTGCGGCGTCGACAAGCGCGCGCGATGGTCGGCGGACGACCTCGACCTGACGGTGCTCGCCCAGCTGCCGCCGGTCCCCGGCGCGCCAGCACCCCGCGAGCTGGTCGCGCAGCTCGAGTACACGTGGCTCGACCACCTGCCGGGCTACCAGCGCCGCTTCCTCCACCCCAGCCGCAACATGCCGGACTACGGCAGGGAGATCGCCGACCTCGTCGGGACCGCCGCGCTCACGCTCAACCTCGACATCGCCTCGCACGACAAGCGCGCGCTGCTGATCGCCCTCGTGCAGCTCGGCGTCGACGTGTTCGGCGTCGTGCGGCAGGGGGGACGCTTCGCGGCCGACGGCGGCAGCGGCAGCGGCCGCAAGCTGCTGCTGCTGCTCGCGGGCGCGGCGCTGCGCGAGCCGCAGATGACCGCGCTCGCGCGGGACGCGGGCGCGACCTTCGCCGAGGACGCGCAGACCTTCTACGTCGAGGAGACGTCCCCCGGCGTCGTGAACGGCGGCCACGGCGGCTACACAGCCGACGACGTCGGCTTGCCCGAGTGGGGCAACCGCCACGCCACGGACCCGAGCCTCGACCGCAAGGGCTGGCACAGCGACCCCTACCGGCGCTGCTGCACGGCGAACGGCTGGGTCGGCTGCGTGCTCGCCGCGAGGATCATGGGCTTGCGCGACGCCTGGGGACATCCGCCGCTGTTCGACTACCTCGACCGCTACATGCAGACCGAGCAGCCCGGCCACTGGATGCGCAGCTGGAGCCCGTTCTGTGAGCGGATGTGGGACCGCTACCGCGGCGCGTTCTGACCCGGGGAGGCACGCGCGAGCCGCGCAGCTCGCGGTGGATTCGTGTTGGCCTGCGGCCCGTCCGCGACCGACAATCTGGCTCCGAAGCGCTGGCGAGGCCGCCGGCGCCACCCGAGGAGACCGATGACCGATCCCGAGATCCCGCAGCGTTCGCCGTTCGTCATGGACTGTCAGCCCGGCAAGTACGCGTGGTGCTCGTGCGGCAAGAGCCGCAACCAGCCGTTCTGCGACGGAAACCACAAGGGAACCGGCATGGCCCCGGTGATCGAGGAGATCACCGAGGCGCGCAAGGTCGCGTGGTGTGGGTGCAAGCACAGCCAGAACGGCGCCTTCTGCGACGGCGCGCACGCGCGGCTGCCGGAGTGACGCGTCGCCGGCGCAGAGTGGCGCGCGCGGCGCCACTGCCTGCATGGTGCGCTCGCTGCTCTTGCTCCTGGCCTCGCTGACCGCTCCGG
>CAZTQF010000658.1:0-2271 GCA_964615255.1 uncultured candidatus Brocadiaceae bacterium
CGTGCAGCTGACGGACGAGGTCGAGATCCAGGTCGAAGCAGAGCGCAACGGGATGCCGTGCAAGGGGCGGGTCATCGCGCACAACGGCTCTGTCAGCGACGTCCACATGCAGACGGTCGCGCAGTCGTTCCCGTAGCCGCCGTTCCGGTCGCAGTCGCGTCCTTGGGCTGCGCTCTCCGGAGCCAGGGGCCAGCGGACGCGTAGGCGGTCGCCGACAACGCTCCGTTGGCTCAGCGGGCGTCGCGCGGCCTGCGCTGCTGCTGCAGCCTCGCGAGGATCTTCGGCGCCAGCGCTTCGAGCACCGGCCACGGCGCGTCGGTGTCGAGCGCGCTTGCGAGGTCTTGGTGTCCCAGCGCCAGGAGCAACCGCTGTACGAAGTAGCGCTCCTGCGCCCAGCGCGTCTTCCGGGGCACGCCGAGCTCGCGCTCATCGGCTCGCGCTCCGGGGCTTCCTGCCCGCACGACCGCAGCGATCCATCTCGGCGCGAGGGTGGTCTCGCCGTGCCGCGAGAGGCTGCACGCAGCAGCCGTGCGTAGCGTCGCGTCCGTGAAGGTGTCCTGCAGGCACGCCGTGAGCACGGGATCAGCGCCGTCCGTCGGGAGTCTCCCCAGCGCCAGCGCGGCCTCGACGGCCAGCGGGCCGCGCTCCTCGACGAGCACGCGGCAGGCTTCGGCCGCGGGGGCGCCGCCGATCGAGCCGAGCACCGCCACGCTGGCCTGCGCCCCTGGCGCGCCTGGAGCGCGCTCCAGCAGCTCGAGCAGGGGGCCCTCTGCGCGGCCGCCGAGCTCGAGGACCGGCGGTATTCGCTCGCTCCAGCCATGCGCGGGCGCCTCGTGGAGCGCGCGGCACAGCGTGCTCGGGTCGGCAGCCTCGCTCGGAGTGACCGGGTCCGGCGCCTGGCAGCAGGGCGCCAGCGCGAAGAGGGTCAGGATCCAGGGCGCAGTCGCCGGGCTCATGCAGGGATGGTGCCGAGCTTCCCTGTCAGCACAAGAGCCAGCGCTCGAACTCTGGCGGTGTCGGCGATTCGAACCGCACCTCGCGGTCGTCCTCGGGGTGGCGCAGGGTCAGCGACTCGGCGTGCAGGAGCTGACGGTCGGGCTGGTCAGGCTGTCTGTCGAACACGCTCGCGCCCGCTTTCATGCGGCGAACGAACTCGAGGTAGTGCGCGTCCGGGTGCCCGTAGAGCTTGTCCCCGAGCACGGGGTGGCCGCGGTGCTCGAGGTGCACCCTGAGCTGATGGGTTCGCCCGGTCTCCGGCTCGCAGCGCACCAGCGTCGTGACCGGGCCATGTCGCAGCGGCGTGACCGAAGTGCGCGCTGCCTGCGCCGAGGCGGCGTCGGCGCGCGCGCATCGACGCAGCCGGACAGCGCTCGTCGGGTCGCGACCGATCGGCTCTTCGCAGACCAACGGCGCGTTCAGCCGGCCGCGGACGACGGCCACGTACTGCTTGCGGAGCCCTGCGCCGAACTGCCGCTGGACGTGCGCTTGGGCCAGCTTGTCCTTGGCCACGACCACCACGCCGCTGGTCTCGCGGTCGAGCCGATGGCAGAGCTGCAGCGAGGGGGCGTGAGCCTCGCGCAGAATCTGGATCAAGGTGTTGCGGAGGAAGGGGCCGTCGGCGTGCATCGGCAAGTGCGCCGGCTTGTCTACGACCAGCAGCCGGGCGTCTTCGTGGAGCACCTGGTAGTCGCGGGCGACCTCGGGTTCGCGGTGCAACTTCTCGTAGTGCAGCTGCATCCCAGGCCGTAGGACTTCCGCGCCGTCCGCGACGCGGCCATCGAGGCGAAGACGTCCTGCTCGAAGCTCTGCCTGCCACTGCGAAGGCGAGTGGTAGCGGAAGCGCTCGCAGAGATACGAGAGCAGGCGAGCTCCCGAGGAGGCGGCGGGGATGCGGGTGCTCAACCGCACGGTCTGTGGTGCCATCCGCGCCATGGCGCCATCTTCGCCGCGGTCCGGCCGCGGCGCGAGCTTGGGACTGCTGGGGGGAAGCCGGCGTCAGCTGCGGTCGGTCTCGACCTTCGGTCCCTTGCGCCGGCGCATGATCGACGCGCCGATGCCGGCGAGCCCGGAGCCGAACAGGATCAGCGTGCCGGGCTCCGGGACGGGCTGGCTCCCCGAACCGCCGCCGTTTCCTACCCCGCCGCCGGAACCGCCGCCGGTCGAGCCGGAACCGCCGCCGCTCCCACCCGAGCCGGAGCCGCCGCCCGAGCCGGAGCCGCCGCCCGTGCCCGAACTGGATCCCGAGGTCCCGCCGCCGCCGCCGCTGCTGCC
>CAZTQF010000659.1:0-2266 GCA_964615255.1 uncultured candidatus Brocadiaceae bacterium
GAGCTTGGGCTCGCAGCTCCACGTCAGCGGCGCGTCGTCGTCGAGCTCCAGCAGCTTGCGCGCCCGCGCGACGAACGCGTCGACGTCCTCGGCCTGCATCAGCGACTCGAGGCTCCCCATCTGGACGAGGTGCGGGTGCGTCTCGAACGAGCCGCCGCGCGGCAGCGGCGCGCCGACGCTCTGCGTCGGCGAGTCCTCGGTCACGAGGTCGGGGTGCGCACCCTCGAGATTGCGGAGCCGCACGAACAGCTCGTCGTACTGTGCGTCGGTGAGCTCGCTCTCGCCGCCGTTGTAGTACTGGTCGTCGGCCGCGCGGATGCGGCGCCGAAGCTCTTGGATCTCGTCAGCGGGCGTCACCGAGCAACGTGGTAGACCTGGGCCCGCAGGCGGTCAAGCAGCAGCGTCACTCAGAACGGCACCTCCTGGGTCGGTTCGGTCCGGGAGCCGTCGGCGTCGACCGCGCGGTAGCCGTCGTAGGGGACCTCGTTGCGGCGGACGACCTGCCCGGACGGGGCCTCGTACTCGGTCGGACGGACGCTGACGAGCGCACAGCGGCCCTGCAAATCTCCCGGCTCGAGCTCGACCTTGCCCTTGGCCGGCAGCCCGAGCGCTTGCAGGACGAGGCGCGCGCGCGATCTGCCGCGCGTGCTGAAGACGAGGCTGTCCCACGCGGCCTGCTTGCCGACGTGCTGCCCCTCGGCGATCACGAGCCGGAGGGACCACCGCTCGTCGCCGGCGCGGGTTTGCCCGGCCCGGACCTCCTCGACCCGGCAGCGGTAGGTGCCCTGCGGCACGGAGACGAAGTCGGAGACGGTGTCGTGGCTGTCGAAGTCGATTTCCATGGCTGTGTGCGAATGTCGGTGCAGCCATGGGGGGAGCATTCGTCGGCGGTTACACACAATCGGAGCGGGCGCGCGCGGCTGCCCGCTGCCATCGGCGGCCGTCGGCGAGTAGCCTCCTGCAGACGACCCCGACCTGTCGCCTTGGCCGAGCACTTCACGAGCACCGCGATCGCCCCCGAACTCCGGGACCCGCAGCAGTTCCTGACGCTCGCACAGCGACACTACGAGAACTTCCCGGTCGGCTCGTGGCTGCTGCCGAAGCCAGCGCGGCGACACCTGCACCGGATCTACGCGTTCGCGCGCACCGCGGACGACCTCGCCGACGAGCTGCAGGACCGCGCCGCGCTGCGCGCGTTCCGCGAGGAGTTCCTGCGTCACCAGGACGCCGGCGTGCAGGACGTGCCGCTGTTCACGGAGCTGTTCGCGTCGATCCGGGAGCTCGACCTGGAGCTGCCGCTGTTCACGGACCTGCTCGACGCGTTCGACCAGGACTGCCATCAGACCCGCTACACGCGGCCCGAGCTGCTCGACTACTGCAAGCGGTCGGCGGACCCCGTCGGGCGCCTCGTGCTGCGCGTCTGCGGCTACCGGGACCCGCGCATGGACCAGTGGTCGGACCACATCTGCACCGGCCTGCAGCTGGTCAACCACCTGCAGGACTTGCGGGAGGACCTGGTCGAGCGGGACCGCGTCTACTTCCCGAACGAAGAGCTCGAGGCGTGCGGCGCGACGGTCGAGGACCTGCGAGCGCCGCGCGCCAACCCGGCCGTCCGGCGGTTCGTGCTCGAACAGGCCGAGCGCGTAGGCGAGGGGCTCGCCGCCGGCTGGCCCCTGATCGGCGCGGTGCGCGGGCGGCTGCGGCTGGAGCTGCGCGCGATCGTCCGCGGCGCGGCGGCGGTCCTGGCGCGGATCCGCGCCGTCGAGGGCGACGTGCTGGGCGGCGCCGTCCACCTCAGCAAGCTGGCGCGCGCGCGGACCGTGCTCGCGGGCCTGCTGCTGCCGTTCGAGCCGCGGTGGAGCGGGCGATGACGGAGTCGGCCGAGCTGCTGCCGCCGGACGCCGCGCTGGACCCGCAGGGCATCACCGCGCGCTCGGGGTCGAACTTCCTCGCGGGCTTCGTCTGCCTCGGCGCGGCCCGGCGCGGCGCGATGACCGCCATCTACGCGTTCTGCCGGGTGGTCGACGACGCCGTCGACGACGCGCCGGACGTCGCGACCGGGCGCGCGTGGCTGGGGTTTTGGAGCAACGAGCTCGAAGCCGCGACGGCGGGGCGCGCGCACGCGCCCGTCGGCGTAGCGCTCCAGTCCGCGATGCAGCGGTTCGGTGTCCGGCCCGAGCCGCTGCGCGAGCTCATCGCCGGCTGCGCCACGGACCTGGACGCGGCAGCCCCGGCGGACGTCGAGGGGCTCGAGCTCTACTGCTAC
>CAZTQF010000660.1:0-1098 GCA_964615255.1 uncultured candidatus Brocadiaceae bacterium
TCTGCCTGACGGCGGACCCGGCCAAGCGCGTGCCGATGCCCGCGCCCGAACGCTACGACCCGGCGCGCTTCGAGGTCGTGCGTCGCGCGCTGCGCGCGGGCGTCGCAGGGATCGGCTTCGACCTCTATCCGCTGCCCGGCGGCAAGTTCGACGGCAACAACTCGATCGGGGGGCAGTTCTCGCTTGGTCTGGTGGGGGGCGGGGACCGCTGGCACGCGGCCGACGAGGACGGCCGCCGCGCGATCTGGGAGGAGCACAAGCAGTACACGCTGGAGTTCTTCCGCTTTTTGACCACGGACCCGGCGGTCCCGGCCGCGACCCGGGAGCGCTTCGCGAAGCTCGGGCTCTGCCGCGACGAGTTCGCTGCCTACGACCACTTCTCGCCGGCGCTCTACGTGCGCGAGTCCCGGCGGATGCAGGGCCTCTACGTGCTGTCGCAGCGCGACATCCTGGAGCAGCCGCAGAAGCCGGACCCGATCGCGGTCTCGTCGTTCCCGATCGACAGCCACGACTGCCAGCGGATCGCGCGCGCGGGCGGCGGGGTGGTCAACGAGGGCACGATCTTCCCGGTGCGCACGAAGGCGGGTTGCGGCTACGCCTACCACGTGCCCTACCGCGCGCTGCTGCCCCGCCAGCAGCAGTGCGACAACCTGCTGGTCCCGGTGGCGCTGTCCTGCACGCACGTCGGGATCTCCTCGCTGCGCATCGAGGGCGCGTGGATGGCGATCGGCCAGGGTGCCGGCGTCGCTGCGGCCCTCGCTGCCGCGGGTGACGTCGCGGTCCAGCAGCTCGACTACGCGTCGCTGCGCGCGCGGCTGCTCGCGCAGGGGCAGGTCCTGGCGCTGCCGCCTGCTCACGGCGAGCCGCGAGTCGACGCCGCGTCCGGGGTCCTGCTGGACGACGCCGACGCCGAGCTCTCCGGGGCCTGGTCCCCCTCGACGCGGTTCCCGGGGTTCATCGGCGCCGGCTACCGCCACACGCCCGCGCGTCCCGCAGCCGCACGTGGCGACGGCAGCGCGACGGCGACGTTTCGGTTCCGAGCGCCGGCGTCGGGGCGCTACCGCGTGCTGATGGCCTACTCGTCGCACCCCTCGCGCG
>CAZTQF010000660.1:1108-2266 GCA_964615255.1 uncultured candidatus Brocadiaceae bacterium
GCGCGCGGAACGTGCCCGTGACCATCACCTCTGGCCGGCGCGTCACGCGTCTCGAGGTCGACCAGACCGCGCCGTTGCCGACGGAGCGCGCGTTCCGCCGCGTCGGCCTCGCGGCGCTACAAGCGGGGGTCGAGACGGTGATCGAGGTCTCGGACGCGGACACCGACGGGTTCGTGATCTTGGACGCGCTGCAGCTGGTCCTCGAACCTCACGAAGACTAGCGCGCGGACGGGGCCGCATCGCGGCCGCGATGACCTGGTCTCGACGCGACGTCCTGCGCCTGGGCGCCTGCGCCGCTGCGCTGCGAGGCGCGCCGATCGCCCGCCGGACCTGCCGTCCGTCCGGCGCCTGACGCGGGGGCCCGCGCGCCGCGGATCGAGAGGGAGTCGCGTTGGTGGTGCGCGGGCCGGTTCCTATGCTGACGCGCCGCATGGGCGCGCCGATCCCCGAGCATCCGCGCGGCGGCGCGACCGCCGAACGAGGCCCGCCGCTGCACGTCGCGCACGTCTCCACGGAGCGGGGCTACGGCGGCGGCGAGGTGCAGGTGCTGCTGCTGATGCAGGCGCTCGCCGGCTGCGGGGTCGAGCAGACGCTGGTCGCGCCGCCGGAGAGCGAGCTCGCGCGGCGCGCGGCGGAGCGGGGGCACCGGGTCGTGCCCGTCGGCCTGCGCCACGCCTTCGACGTCGTCTCGGCCGCGCGGTTGGCGCGCGTCCTGCGCGCCGTCGACGTCGCGCACCTGCACACCGGCAGGGCGTCCTGGCTCGGCAGCCTCGCGGCCCGCTGGGCGCGCGTGCCCCGCGTGGTGACCCGTCGCACGATGCGCCGCATCCGGCGCGGTGCCCGGTCTTCGTGGACCTACGCGGCGCCGACGGTCGTGCTCGCGGTCTCCGACGCGATCGCGTCGGTCGTGCAGCGCGCGGGCGTGGACGCGTCGAGGATCCGCGTGGTCCCGGACGCGGTCGACGAGGCGCGGTTGGCCGGGGCGCGCGCCCGCGAGGCAGCGCGGGCGCAGCTGGGCATCGACGCCGCGGCGACGGAGTTCTTCCGGGACGGCAAGTACGTCCTGGGCGCCGAGGCGAACCCGGAGCACACGACGGCGCAGATGGTCGACTACTACGCCGGACTCGCGGAGCGCTACCCCATCGTCTCGATCGAGGA
>CAZTQF010000661.1:0-2264 GCA_964615255.1 uncultured candidatus Brocadiaceae bacterium
GCATCCTATCGAGGCCGCCTCGACTTCCCAGCGTTCCGTGCGCGGGCTCGTGATCGCCGGCGCGCCGAGCGAGAGTGGCTGAGCTACGTGCGCGGCGCACGCCGGCTGCTGCGTGGCTATCGGAGCACCTGCCGCGAGGCGGCGGCGGTCGTAGCCGACCTGCGCCCGCGACCTCACTGGTCGTTGATGAGGCTCTGGATCCTCGACGCGAAGTTGGCGCCGTTGATCATCTGCGCGTCCGCCGTGTAGTGATACGGGTCGAAGTTGGGGTCGGCGGGGTCGGGGAACCTGCCGCCGACGGCGAGGCCCGCGACGGGCGACGTCTCGACGAAGTCGTCGATCGCGGCGATGTTCACGTAGGCCGCGTTGACCATCGCCGCGTAGGGGTAGGTGCCGTCGTCCTTGATGAGGCCGAGCACGAAGCCGATCTCGTCCTGGGCGACGGTCGTGAAGCCTCTGCCGTGGAGCTCCGCGCGCAGCCACGCGATCAGGGCCGTCATCCGCGCCTGGACCTGGCTGGCGTTGGCCAGCGTCGCGGCGTCGCTCTCGCCGATCTGGACGCCGACGACGCGCAGGTCCATCGACTTGCCCTCGAGCGCCAGCAGGGCGCTGGCCTTGGCGCAGTAGCCTTCGACGAAGCTCCGCGCGAGCGAGGCGGGCCGGCGCGTGCGAGCCTGGATCCCGTAGGTCGCCTGCGGCGACGGCGCGCTCGCAAAGGTCGGAGCCCACGTGAGCAGGTTCAGCGTGGTCGCCGTGTTGCTGAGCACGAGCCCCTGACACCTGCCGCTCACAGCCCAGTGACCGATCCATTGACCGGGTGTCCACGCCTGCTCGGCGTCGGTCAGCGTGGCGGCGCCCGAGGCCGCGGACGTCGCGCTCGTGACCGTGCCGCGCGCGACCGTGGTCGCGTGAAAGGCGTCGTTCTCGCCTGCCCTCGCGGCGTTGGGGTCGAAGCTGTCGAACGAGCTGCGCCAGAGATAGGCGCCGGCCAGCACGAAGGCCGCCGACGCAGAGGCCGGCTGGGTCGTGAGGAAGGTCTCGCCCAGCGCGAGCTTCACGTTGAGCACCTGCTGGCCTGCGGCCTGGCTGAGCAGGTAGGCGGCGTTGAGGTCGGGCCCGAAGCTGTTGCGGCCGCGGCCGAGCAAGCTGGGCAAGAGGTTGGGCTGGTAGTCGAAGCCGCCGGTCCGGGCCGCTGCGAGCGGCCAGCCGGAGAACCCCATGGGCGAGAGAACGCCCGCCGAGTCGGAGTACGAGTTGAGGTCGACCTGGTAGTAGCGCACGGCCGCGCCGAGCGCAGCGTCGCTCGGCATCACCTGCGTCGTCATCGTCGCCCGGTTGCAGATGCCCTGCATGTTCGACTGGCCGATCCAGCCCAGCGTCAGCTGCGGGGTCTGCGCGGTCGCCGCGGCGGCCAGCAGCAGGGGCAGATACGCGTGAGATGGCATGACGATCGACGGCGGGCGCCAAGAGGACCGCACGCCAGCGAGTTGTAGCAGAGTTTCTTCTGGAGGAGGGGGCGCGGTCTGCGCAGCGGGCCCTGGCGCGGCTGCTTGCCCGGAGCCGTAAGCGGGGCCCGCGCGACGGTATTGCGCTTGCACGCCGTTCGGAGGGCGCGTGTACTTCGATGCTTCCACGCTCCCCGAGAGATCCGATCGAGCCCATGAGAGCCATCCGCTTCACGCTGCCCGTCAGCTGTCTGCTGCTCACCGCTATCGCTGCTGCCCAAGAGGCCGAGGCCCCCCGCGAGGGCTATCGCTTCACGATGGTCAGCGACACCCTCGAGACGCCGGTCCCCAACCAGCAGCGCGCCGGCACCTGCTGGAGCTACGCGTCTGGAGGCATGGTCGAGGCCGAGATGCTGCGGATGGGCAAGCCGCCCGTCGACCTCTCCGAGATGTACGTCGTCCGGATGAGCTACGAAGAGAAGGCCAAGCGCTACGTGCGCATGCACGGCAGCTGCAACTTCGGCGGCGGCGGCGCGCTCAACGACTCCTTCGACGTCCTCTCCAAGTACGGCGCGGTGCCGGAGAGCGCCTACAAGGGCCTCAACTACGGCACCGACGTGCACACCCACGGCGAGCTCGACGAGGTGCTGAAGACCTACCTCGACGGCGTCATCAAGAACAAGAACAAGAAGCTGTCCACGGCCTGGTTCCGCGGCTTCCAGGGGCTCCTCGACGCCTACCTCGGCCCGGTGCCGGCGTCGTTCGAGTTCAAGGGGCGCAACTACACGCCGCGGACCTTCGCGGACGAGGTCGTCGGCG
>CAZTQF010000662.1:0-2261 GCA_964615255.1 uncultured candidatus Brocadiaceae bacterium
ATCGGCGAGGCCTTGTGGGCCTTGTAGATCGCGATCTCCTTGGCGACGTCGTCCGCCGTCGAGCCGGTCATGCCCGCCGCGCAGCACAGGATCATCGGCTCACAGGACAGGTCGATGTGCTTCTTGTCCTCGGTCGCGTCGCAGGCGATGGACTTGTAGCAGAGCTCCGACAGCTTGATGCGGACCTCGGCCGCCGCGACGCGGTTCTTGCCGTTGCCGACCAGCGCCCAGTAGCGGCGCGGCGGCGCGAAGGCGCGCGCGACCTCGGTGATCTGTGGGTCACGCGCGAGCACCGCGCGCATGGCTTCGGGCAGCGCGAGCATCGCCTCCAGGAGCTCGTGCTCGGCGCGGTCGTCGCCGCACCCGGCGGCGCGCGCGAGCGCCAGCGCGAGCAGCTGGCCGGCGGCGCACTGCGCGTAGAAGGCCTTGGTGCTCGCGACGCTCATCTCGACGTCGCGGCCGTCGGAGGTGTAGATCACGCCGTCGGCCTTGTCCGTCAGGT
Organism: uncultured candidatus Brocadiaceae bacterium; assembly: GCA_964615255.1. Classification (GTDB taxonomy): domain Bacteria; phylum Planctomycetota; class UBA1135; order UBA1135; family UBA2386. The sequence continues at coordinate 503 of CAZTQF010000662.1, forward strand.
CGCTGCCGCGTCGGTTGACGATCGCGATCACGGCGGCGCCGCGGCCGCGGACCAGGTCGACGGTGCGGTTGGTGTCCGTGGTGGTGCCGGACTGGGAGATCGCGACGATGAGCGTCCCGCTCATGTCTTGCTCCATGCCAAACCCGGAGAGCTCGGTGGCTGGCGTCGCTCGCACCTCGACCTCGGCGCTCGCGAGCGCGTCGGCGATCGCCGCGGCGACCGCCTGTCCGGCCACGGCCGCGGTCCCCTGGCCGATCACGAGGACGCGCCGCGTCGCGCCCGACCGGAGCCGTTCTGTGACCTCGCGCGGCAGCGCCGTCGGACCGAGCGCCGCGCGCAGGCGCCCGCCCTCGCGGACCAGGCGGCCGCGGAGCGTCTTCTGCAGCGAGCTCGGGGACTCGCCGATCTCCTTGAGCAGGTAGTGCGGGTGGTCGCCGCGGTCGATGTCGCGGGTCGTGACCTCGGCGTCTGCGAGGTCGCCCGCGCGGACCGGCAGCGCGGTGCCGTCGTAGGCCAGCCGCGCGATCCCCTCGACGTCGCCCGCGCCGCCGCGGTCGAGCACGACTACCTGGCCGCGCGACGCGGCCGGGTTGTCGGGGTTGCCGGGGGTCTCCCCGTCCATGCGCAGGTAGCGGTCGCAGTCCTCGACGACGCCGTAGGGCTCGCTCGCGACGACGTACGTGTCCTCTGCCAGGCCGATGTAGAGCGCCTGGCCGGAGCCGCGCAGCGCGAGCGTCAGCTTGTCGGGCTGCGCGGTCGCAGCGGCGCCGATCGCCACGGAGCCCTCGAAGGAGCTGACCGTGCGCCGGAAGGCGTCCGTCAGGCCGTGGCCCGCGCGCATCTGCCTCGAGACCAGCGTCGGGATGACCTTGGCGTCGGTCGTGATCGCGTCGTGCAGCGCGAGCCCGTGCTCGCGGACCAGGTCGCTGTGGTTGTCGACGTCTCCGTTGAGGGCGCCGATCACGTAGGGCGTGCCGGGCCCGTCGACCTCTTCGTGGTTGAGCGGGTGGGCGTTGGGTTGGCTGATGATGCCGACGCTCGCCCAGCGGGTGTGGCCGAGCACCAGCGCCTCGGTGTCGGGCTGCGCCAGCGCTGCGCGCAGCAGCGCGTCGGCGGTGATCGAGGCCCGCAGCGCCGCGACGTTGTCGCCGAGCTCGCCGATCTCTGCTGCGCGCTTGTAGGCGAAGTTCAGGCAGCCGTCGACGGCGCGCACGGCGCCGTTCTGGAACAGCGGGTCGGACGCCCGCTGCGCCAGCAGGGCCTGGAGCTCCGGCGCGTCGACGTCGACGCCGCTGACCAGGATCGACAGGCCTGCGGAGTCGCGGCCGCGCACTTCGAGCCGGTCGAGCGCGGACAGCGCGACCTGGATCGAGGACAGCGCGGCGGCGCCGGCGAGGTGGGGGACGTCGCCGCCTGCGAGATCGCGGACGGCTGAGGCGTGCGGCACGCGGTCACGCTCCACGGCCCACAGGCCGTCCTTTAGCCGGAGCAGCGCCGCGTTGCGCCGCTCGAGGTCCGCGCCGGCGACGTCGGCTTCGTCGAGGTGCCGCTCGATCTCCGTGACCCTGGCGCGCTGTGCGGCTGCGTCGGCGCCGAGCTGCGCCGCGAACGCGGGCGCCTGCAGCAGCGTCCACAGACCCGGCACGCCCCGCAGCTCCCGATCGAGCGCCTCGAGCGCTTCGGCCGCTGCCTCGAGCTGCTCGGCGCCCGGGTCGACCGCGATCTTCGCGGCGGCCTGGTCGAGCAGCGTCGACAGTCG
>CAZTQF010000663.1:0-2257 GCA_964615255.1 uncultured candidatus Brocadiaceae bacterium
ATGGGGGCCGGCATCGCGCAGGTCTGTGCGCAGGCGGGATCCACGGTCGTGCTGTGCGACATCTCCGACGAGTTCGTGCAGAAGGGCGTCGAGCGCATCCGCGCGTTCCTGCAGAAGGGCGTCGACAAGGGCAAGACCACCGAGGCGCAGCGCGACGAGACCTTGGCGCGGATCTCGACCAGCACCGACCGGGCCGCTGTGTGCGCCGAAGTCGACCTCGTCGTCGAGGCGGTGCCCGAGCAGCTCGCGCTCAAGAACGGCATCTTCCGGGAGCTCGGCGCGCTGGTGAAGCCGACGTGCGTGCTGGCGAGCAACACCTCGTCGCTGTCGCTCGCCAAGGTCTTCGACGGCGTCTCAGGGCCCGAGCGCTGCATCGGGTGGCACTTCTTCAACCCGGTCCCGATCATGAAGCTGCTCGAGCTGGTGCGCACCGACGCGACCAGCGACGACACGATCAGGAGGTCGCAGGACTACGGCCGCCTGCTCCACAAGGAGCCGATCCTGGTCAAAGACAGCCCGGGCTTCGCGAGCTCGCGCCTGGGCGTCTGCCTCGGGCTCGAGGCGATCCGGATGCTCGAGAGCGGCGTCGCGTCGGCCGAGGACATCGACAAGGCCATGGTGCTCGGCTACGGCCACCCGATGGGCCCGCTGAAGCTGACCGACCTCGTCGGCCTCGACGTGCGGCTCGCGATCGCGGACTACCTGCGCGACGAGCTCGGCCTCGAGGGCTTCGCGGCGCCTGAGCTGATGCGCACGATGGTCGCCGAGGGCAAGCTCGGCAAGAAGACCGGCCAGGGCTTCTACGCCTGGTAGGCGGCCGCAGCTGCGTCCTGCAGGCCCTGCAGGGCTTCGTCGACGTCGCCGGCCCGGCCGCGCGCGGTGCGGTCGACGTGGAGCACGAACTCCAGGTTGCGCGCTCGCGGTGACGGCCGGGTCGGGCTCGTGCGATAGCGCCTGTAGCTGCGGTGGAAGGTGCGCACGGCGCCGTGCTCGGCCGCAGTGGCGACCAGCCGCTCGAGCGGGATCATGCCGTCCGTGCTGTAGCTGATCAGGAGGTGCCGCGCCGGCAGCGACGCCAGCACGCGCGCGAACGCCGCGGACGCGCGCGTCCGGTCGTTGAAGTCGCTGCGCCGCTCTCGCCAGTCCGGCCGGATCGCCGCCTTGTGGCCGCGCTCGGTGGGCGCGGGCACCGCGGGGCGGTCCCACAGCACGAGCGAGTTCAAGACGTGGTAGTTGCTCGCGTAGGGGTGCTGGTTGTAGGGCGGGTCGAGATAGGCGACGTCGGCTTCGGACGTGAGGTGTCCGCCCAGCTCGGCGGCGTCGACGCCCAGCACGCGGTGGGTGCGTCCGTTGTCGAGGAAGCGCAGCGGCTCGAGCTGTAGGTCGGCGAGGATGCGGTGGAGCGCGGTGCCGTTCGCGCCGCCCCAGCCGGCGTGGAAGCCTTTGAAGACGCCGCTGGTGTTGGCGAGCCAGCACGCTTGGTAGAGCAGCGGCGCGAGCAGGCAGGCCGCCGCGTCGTCGTCGCAGGTGCGGTCCCGGCGCCAGTCCTCGATGCGCTCGCGGATCGCGTCGAGGCGGCGGCCGGTCGCCCTGCGGTAGAACATGCGCTCCTGCTGCGGGTCTGGCGCGGCGTCGTCCGCGGGGCACAGGTGCTCCGTGACCCACCCGTCCTCGCCGTCGAGCGCGTTCAGCGTCGCGAGCGCGCGTTCGTAGCCGCCCAGCGCCGGCAGGTCGGGCGCGCGGTGACACGCGACCGCGGCGGTGTTGACGACCTGCGCGTAGGGCTCCCAGTCGTTGGCGACGACGGCGAAGCCGCGCTGCTTGGCGAACCGCGACACGACGCCGCTGCCCGCGAACGCGTCGACGAACGTCGCGCGGCGCGGGTCGACCCCGGTCGCGTCGAGCGCGTCGCCGATCAGCTCGAGCAGGTGGCGCTTGTTGCCCAGATAGGGCAACAGCTGGCGGAACACGAACTCGTCCGTCCGGCGCGCCGCGTGTTGTCCGGGGCGGTAGCGCAACGCGCTCGCTACTGCGGCCAGTTGAGGCCGTCGGGCAGCGTCGGTCGCTCGACCTGCCACAGGCCGTCGGCGACGAAGACGAGGTTGCCGTGCTCGTCCTTGCTCATCTTGCCGCGCACCTTCAGCAGGTCGAGCAGCCGCGTGCGGGGCAGGCCGTTGGTCTCGACGGGCAGCCCGTCCGGGCCGCGAAACTCGACCAGCAGCTCGTGCTCGCGGTGGGCTTCGGGCGTGTCACAGCA
>CAZTQF010000664.1:0-2254 GCA_964615255.1 uncultured candidatus Brocadiaceae bacterium
TCAGGCACGAAGCGCGCGTCGGCGAGCACACCGGCGCTGCGGCGTGAAAGCGCGTGAAGCGCGCCCCGTCGGCTGCCATCTGGTCGAGGTGCGGCGTGTGCAGGTGGGGGTGGCCCTGCACGCCGAGGTCGCCCCAGCCGAGATCGTCGGCCATGATCAGGACGACGTTGGGCTTCTGCGCGCCGGCGCCGTCCGACAGCGTCGCGAGCGCGAGCAGCACGGCGAGCGCGCGCATCACTTCTGCTCCTGCATCCACGCGACGAGATCGGCGAGACCCTGCGCGTCGAGCCCGAGCAGCTGCGGTGGCCACATCAGCGAGCGCCGCATGCGGTGGATCTTCTGCACGCGGTTCTTGGGGATCATCTGCAGCAGCCCGCCCTGGGACTGCACGATCACGGGGTCGCCCCGGGAGAGCAGGACGCCCTGCACGGCGCCTGCGTCGGTCTCGACCGTGTGGCCCTCGTAGCCGTGGCTGATGCTCTTCGAGGGGTGCAGGATCGACTCGATCACCGCCTCGCGGGACTGCGCGCGCGCGAACGCGGAGATGTCCGGTCCGAACGCGACGCCCATCTCGCCGACCTTGTGGCAGGTGTAGCAGGCGCCGGCTCGCAGCGCGCCGCGCTCGGCGTCGCCCGTCAGCCTCATCACGTCTGCGACCGAGAAGGCGAGCGCGGCAGGCGGCGCCTTCGGCACCTGGACGGCCTGGATCTCGACAGCTTCTGGGTCGTAGATGGCGTGTTCCTTGAGCGCCGCCTGGACGCCGAAGGCCCGCCACTCGTTGCCCATGCGGTTGAGGCACCACCACGCCGCGTCGCCGCGGAGCGGCGAGGTCGGGTCGCTCGCGAGCTCTACCATGGCGGCGGCGGCTGCGGGAGCGCGGACGAAGGCGAGCGCCGTCAGCGCGCGGTCGCGCTCCTCACGCGGCAGCGCGTCTGCGCGGGCGCGCGCGAGGAGCGCCGGGACCGACGACGGCGCGCCGAGGCGCCAGGCGATCCACGCCATCCTCGGGGTCCATTCGGTCGGCGCGCCAGCGTCGTCGGCGAGCGCGCGGTAGACGGCGTCCTCCTTGCCGGTGCAGCCGATGCCGAGCGCGTCGAGGTAGGCCCGGTCGGCGCCGTCGAAGCGCGAGGCGATCTCGGCCAGCGCATGAACCGCGGCGTCTCCTTCTGCGTCCCGCAGCGCCGTCGCGACCGCGGCGCGCACCTGGGGTGCGGGGTCGCGGCAGAGTCGGGTCGCGAGGTCGCCGACGTCGCGACCGGCGTTGCGGAGCGCGCGGAACGCCAGCAGCCGCTGCTCGGCGTCGGGCGACGCGAGCAGGAGATCGACGTCCTCGCGGTCGTCCTCGCCGAGCATCGCGCGCGCCCACACGGCGCGGGCCTTGACGTAGTCGTTGTCGGTCGACTGGTCGACCCAATCGACCAGCGCCGCAGCGTCGTCGCCGAGCTCCAGCAGGCGCTGCAGACCCAGGGACCGCACGTTGACAGCTGGGCTCGTCATCGCCCACGCCGGCCACAGCGGGTGATCCATGGCCGGCGCGGAGGCCTGCGGCACGAACCCCGCCGGCGCGACCCGGTAGATCGCGCCCGAGCGCGTGTCGTCGAGCGTCTGGTGGCCGCCGACGCGGCCGTCGAACCAGTCGGCGACATAGACCGCGCCGTCGCCTCCCACGCAGACGTCCGACGGCCGGAACTGCGTGTGCAGCTGGCCATCCCAGCGTCCCCCGGTGAAGTCCGAGCCGACGAACTTGTGCTCGCGGTTGGTCGTCAGGAAGTCGAACCGCTCGAGCCCGAAGCTCGCGCCGCTGCGCTCGGGGAAGTAGCCGAACACCGTGTTGCGGCCCGGCTCGCAGGTCAGCAGCAGGCCGTCCCACTTCGGGTCCAGCGCGCCGTTCTCGTAGAAGGCGACGCCCGTCGGCGAGCCGCCGCCGTAGACGTCGCCGGCCGGCATCGTGCCGGGGTCCTCTTGCCGCCACTCGGCGACCTGCGTGCTCTGGCCGCGACGCTGGTCGGCGCGCCACGATCGTTGGCCGTCGCGTGACGAGAAGCCGGCGTTGCCGTACTCGAGCACGTGCGTCACGCGGCACGCCGGGGGGTCGTCGTTGTCGCTCTGGAACACGTCCCCGAACGACGTGACCGCCTGCTCGTAGCTGTTGCGGTAGTTGTGCCCGATGATCTCGACGTCGCTGCCGTCGGGCCGCATCCGCGCGGTGAAGCCGCCGACGTAGACGTGTCCGTCGTCGCTGGCGGTGCCCGCG
>CAZTQF010000665.1:0-2251 GCA_964615255.1 uncultured candidatus Brocadiaceae bacterium
GTCGAAGACCGCGTTGGCGACCGCCGGCATGATCGGCAGCAGCGGCCCCTGGCCGACCTCCTTGGCGCCGAACGGCCCGTTCTTGTCGGGGTCCTCGATGACGTAGGTCGTGCACTTCGGCATCTCGAGCGCGCTCGGGCTCTTGTACTCGAGCATCGACGGGATCTTGTGGACGAACACGCGCTTGCCCTTGTGCGAGCGGTCGCGGTACGCCATCTCCTCCATCATCGCCTCGCCGAGGCCCATGTAGATCGAGCCTTCGATCTGGCCCATCGCGACCGCCGCGTTGAGCGCGCGGCCGATGTCGTGCGCCATCCAGACGTGCGGCACGCTGTAGACGCCGGTCTCCGGGTCGACCTCGACCTCGACGACGCACGCCGAGTAGCTGTAGCTCGGGCTGGGACCGACGCCGCCGCCGCGGAAGCGGGCCGCGGTCTTCGGCGGCGTGTAGCTGCCGACCGTGCCGATCGTGCCCAGCGCGGCCTCGGCGAAGCCGACGGCCTCCTTGAAGGTCATGCCCTTCTCGGGGTCCTGCGAGTCGAACACCCGGCCGCCGTGGAAGACGAGCCGGCCCGCGGGCACCTCGAGCTTTTGGGCGACGCCCTTGGCGACCTGCTCGCGCGCGCGCTCAGCTGCCTGCATCGCGGCGTTGCCGGTCATCACCGTCACGCGCGAGCTGTAGCTGCCGAGGTCGACCGGGGTCAGGTCGGTGTCGCTCGTGACGACCTTGATGTCGAGCGGGTCGATGCCGAGCACCTCGCCGACGATCCAGCCGAGCACGCTGTCGCTGCCCTGGCCGATGTCGGTGCTGCCGCAGAACACGGTGCAGAGGCCCGAGCGGTCGAGCTGCAGCTGCACGCCCGAGTGCGGCATGCCGTTCCAGTAGATCGGCAGGCCTGCGCCCGACAGGTAGCTGGAGCACGCGAGCCCGAGGCCGCGGATCCGGCCGTTGGGCAGGACCTCCTTCTTGCCGCGGCGCTCCTTCCAGCCCGAGCCCTCGACGACCTTCTCGATGCACGGGCCGAGCCCCATCGAGCCGATCCGCAGGAAGTTCGCGGTCAGCGAGTCACGCTCGGCGAGGTTGTCGAGGCGCATCTGCGCCGGGTCCAGGCCGAGGTCGCAGGCGACCTTGTCGAGCTGCACCTCGAGCGCGAAGCGGGGCTGCACCGTGCCGTGGCCGCGCTTGGGGCCGCACGGCGCCTTGTTGGTGAAGAACCGCGCGCCGCGGAAGTGGTAGTTCTCGACCGCGTAGGTCACGGTCTGCAGCGCCCCTGTGTAGAAGGTGCTCGCCGTGCCGTAGCTGCCGTAGGCGCCGCCGTCGAGGAAGCTGTGGAAGTCCAGCGCCGTGATCCGGCCCGTCTTGGTGACGCCGATCTTGCTGCGCATCAGCACCGGGTGCCGACCGCGGTGGCACCAGAAGACCTCCTCGCGGGTCAGCGCGACCTTGACCGGCCGACCGGTCAGCATCGACATCTTCGCGGCGCAGATCTCGTGGTTGAACGGGTCGCTCTTGCCGCCGAAGCCGCCGCCGTTGGGGCACGCGATGACGCGGATGCGGTTGGCGGGCAGCGGCGCGAGCACGCGCGCCAGCGCGCGGTGCAGGTAGTGCGGCGTCTGCGTCGACGACCAGATCGTCAGCTTGCCGTCCTTGTCGAAGTGCGCGAGGGTCGCGTGCTGCTCCATCGGCAGGTGCGTGTTGCCCTCGAAGAAGACGGTGTCCTCGCGCACGTGCTCGGCGCGCTCGAAGCCGTCCTTCATGTCGCCGAACTCGAGGTTCTCGAGGCGGTGGATGTTGCCGCGCACGCCGTAGTCGTGCAGCCGCGGCTCCGGGTTGTCGGCGGCCTCGTGCACGCCGCCGATGGTGCGCAGCTCGCGGTATTCGACGTCTACGAGCCGGCACGCGTCCCACGCGGTCTCTTCCTCGGTCGCGGCGATCGCTACCACCGGGTCGCCCACGAAGCGCACCTGGTCGGGGCACAGCGCGTGTTCGTCCTGACTCACCGGCAAGATGCCGAACGGCGTCGGCATGTCCTTGCCCGTCAGCACGCCCTTGACGCCCGGCAGCGCCTCGGCCTTCGAGGTGTCGATCTTGACGATCTCGGCGTGCGCCATGGTGCTGCGCAGCAGCTTCATGTGCAGCATGCGCGGCAGCGTCATGTCGTCGGCGAACTGCGTCAGGCCCGACACCTTGCTGCGGGCGTCGACCTTGCGGATCGGCTTGCCGACGTGCTCGAGGTCCTCCTTCTTCTTG
>CAZTQF010000666.1:0-2246 GCA_964615255.1 uncultured candidatus Brocadiaceae bacterium
ATCGACGTCGCCGTCCCGTGGCGATGGATCCGTGGCGTTGGCGACGTCGTCGTCGTACTGCTTGCCGGCATACCAGCCGATTGGCTCGGGCTGCGTGCCCTTCTCCCACTTCATGGGTGATTGCTTGTAGCCGGCGTAGACGTAGGTCTTGCCGTCCTTGGGGTCGGTGAACTCGTACGACTCCGAGCCCGGCGGCAGGATGTCCCAGCCGAGGCTGCGGTTGCCGATCGAGCTCTTCAAGATCAGCACCGGCGCGTCGATCGCGTCGCCGAGCTTGTGGCCGATGCCCTGCTCGATGCCGACCTTGCGGCCCGAGACGGTCAGCCAGTCGTTGCGCATCTGCCGCGTCTTGCCCGGGCCGCCGCTGCCCATCACGTGCACGTTGCGCACGTCGTCGCGCTTCGACCACCCGCCCGCGTCGTCGACCATGAACGGGTAGAGCTTCTCCTCTTGGACCGCGTGCTCGAGCGAGCCCTCGGGTCCCTTGACCTTGCCCATCTCGAGCGTGTTGGACTGACCCATGATCAAGAAGACCTGGACCGGCTTGCTCATGTCGGCCCCGTCCTGGGCGCGCAGCGCGGCAGGTGCGACGGCGAGCAGGGTGACGGCGGCGAGAGACGCGACGCGGCGACGATTCATCAGACAGACTCCTTGGCTTCGAGGGACAACGCGACTGTAGCAGAGACCTCGGCCGGTCCGAATGGGCTGCGCGGCGGCATCACAGCGGACCCTCCGAACCCCGCCCTGCCCCTGGCGCCGCCGTGCCCTACCGGGTACCTGTTTCTGCCCCATGTTCGACAACGTCCGAGAGCGTCTGCAGCACGAGCTGAACGACATCCGCGAGGCCGGCCTCTGGAAGGAGGAGCGCGTCCTGCAGAGCCCGCAGGGCGCGGAGATCACCGCCAACGGCCAGGACGTGCTGTGCCTGTGCGCCAACAACTACCTCGGCCTCGCCAACGACCCCGAGCTGACGCAGGCCGCCAAGCGCTCGATCGACGAGAGCGGCCTGGGCATGGCGAGCGTGCGCTTCATCTGCGGCACGCAGGCGCCCCACAAGACCCTCGAGCAGAAGATCAGCGCGTTCCTCGGTCTCGAGGACACGATCCTCTACTCGTCCTGCTGGGACGCCAACGGCGGCCTGTTCGAGATCCTGATGGGGCCGGACGACGCGATCATCAGCGACGCGCTCAACCACGCCTCGATCATCGACGGCATCCGGCTGACCAAGTCGCGCCGCCTGCGCTACGCCAACAACGACATGCAGGAGCTCGAGCAGCACCTGAAGGACTCGCAGGACTGTCGCACGCGCATGATCGTGACCGACGGCGTGTTCTCGATGGACGGCTACATCGCCAACCTGCCGGCGATCTGCGAGCTGGCCGACAAGTACCACGCGATCGTCGTCGTCGACGACAGCCACGCGACCGGCTTCTTCGGTCCGACCGGCCGCGGCACGCCCGAATACCACGGCGTGCAGGACCGCGTCGACATCGTCAACTCGACCTTCGGCAAGGCGCTCGGCGGCGCGTCCGGCGGCTTCACGTCGGGGCCCAAGGAGGTCGTCGACCTGCTGCGCAACCGCGCCCGGCCGTACCTGTTCTCCAACACGCTCGCGCCCGCGATCGTCGGCGCGACCATCGCGTGCATCGACCAGCTGTCGGCGACGACGACGCTGCGCGACAAGCTCGAGGAGAACACCAAGTTCTTCCGCGAGCAGATGACCGCGGCGGGCTTCGACATCGTGCCCGGCGACCACCCGATCACGCCGATCATGCTGGGCGACGCCAAGCTCGCCGTCGACATGGCCGCGCGCATGATGGACGAGGGCGTCTACGTGATCGGGTTCAACTACCCGGTCGTGCCCAAGGGCAAGGCTCGCATCCGCGTCCAGATCAGCGCCGCGCACACCAAGCAGCACCTGGAGACCGCGATCGCCGCCTTCGTGAAGGTCGGCAAGGAGATGGGCGTCATCCAGTGAGGACCGACCTCGACAAGCTGCGTGAGTCGGGCCGCATCAGCGCCACCGCGCTCGCCCACGGCCGCGCCATGCTGCAGCCCGGCCAGCGCATCGGCGCCGTCCAGGAGGCGGTGGAGGCGAAGATCCGCGAGCTGGGCGGCGAGCCGGCGTTCCCGGCGCAGGTCTCGCGCAACCACATCGCCGCGCACTACTGCACGCCGCCGGGTGACCCCACCGAGGTCCAGCAGGGCGACATCCTCAAGCTCGACTGCGGCACGCACGTCGATGG
>CAZTQF010000667.1:0-2245 GCA_964615255.1 uncultured candidatus Brocadiaceae bacterium
AAGCCGTGGTCGCCGAGCTGCTTGAGCAGGACCACGCGGCAGTGCGGCTGCCCGGCCTCATCACAGGTCGCTACCGCCATGCCGTTCGGCTCCCGGACACCTGCCGCCGTCGCCTCATCGAGCCATCGCCGAAACAAGGAGACCGGATCTGCCGGCAAGTCGGCCCTGCGCAGCGCGACGTCGCCGTAGTCGATCCGGAGCTCCGCGAAGTTGTCTGCTGGCATGGGCGAGAGCATACGGGGCTCGCGACAGCCGCGTCAGCGGTCGCTGGCGCGCCGCTCCCTGCCGGTGCACGCTGCGCCGATCGTGCTTGCGCGCGACAGATGGCCGCGAAAGACTGCTGCGAGTGACGAGCGACGACTTCCTGCGCGCCCACCGCGCCGGCCTCACAGCGCTGGCGGCGAAGGACTACGGACTCGAGGGCCGGTGGCAGGCGCTCGCCGGCGAGCGGGATCGCAACTACCGGCTCACGACAGCCGCAGGCAGCTACCTCGTCAAGGTCGCCGCCGACGTCGACCCGCGCGCGTTCGAGCTGCAGGTCGCAGCGCTCGCCCACGTCGCAGCGGTTGCCCCGGATCTCCCGACGACCCGGACGGTTCCGACCGCCCAGGGCGAATCGCGCGCCAGCCTCGCCGTCGAAGGGGGCGAGCGCCGCGTCTGGGTGAGCCGGTGGCTGCACGGTGACCTGCTCGCGGGACGTGGGCCGGTCGATCTCGAGACCTGCGCGTCGCTCGGCCGGCTGCTCGGCGACCTCGACCGCGCGCTGGAGTCGTTCGACCACGAGCACCTCGCGCGCGAGCAGAAGTGGGACCTGCTCCAATCCGACTGGATCGGGGCGCACCTCGACGCGATCGAGCCGAGCTGGCTCCGCGACGCGTCCTGCGAGGTGTACGAGTGGTTCGTCGAACGCAGGCAGGACCTCCGCGCGCTGCGCCAGGGCGTCGCGCACAACGACGCGAACGACCACAACGTGCTGCTCGGCGGCGCGGACGGCGCCGAGGTCGTCGGGCTGATCGACTTCGGCGACCTGTGCCGGACAGCGCTCGTCAGCGAGCCGGCCATCGCGGCGAGCTACCTCGCGATGCACGCGCAGGACCCGCTGGCCGCGGTCGACGCAGTCACCCGGGGCTACCACCGCGCTCTCCCGCTGCGCGACGAGGAGGTACGGGCGATCCTCCCGCTGGTCGAGCTCCGGCTGGTCGTCAGCGTAACGAACGCCGCGGTCGAGGCCGCGGCCCGACCCGACGACCCCTACGTGACCGTGAGCCAGCGCGGAGCACAGCGCGTGCTGCGCGCTCTGCACAGCAGGGACCACCACGTCGCAGACGCGCGCCTGCGCGTCGCGTGTGGCTGGCAGCCGGCTCCTGCGCCCGAACGAATCCACGCCTTCGTCGAAGCGCAGCGGGGCGCGCTGCCGTCCACCCTTCCGACCTGCGGGCCGCTGGAGAACGCCGCGATCCTCGACCTGTCGTTCGACTCGGTCACCGGCGGCGACGACCCGACGCGGTTCGACGCTGCAGCGGCTGCCGCGCGGATCGGCGCGGTCCGGCGAGCGAGCGGCGCCGAGCTCGCCATCGGACGCTACCTTGAGCCGCGCCCGATCTACACCGACGCGGCGTTCGGCGACGAGGCGCCGACGGCCCCCCGGCGGACGGTGCACCTGGGAATCGACGTGTTCGCCGACGAAGGCGCCGAGGTCGCGACGCCGCTCGACGCGGTCGTGCACGACGTCGACGTCTGCGAAGGCCACCTCGACTACGGCGGCCTCGTCGTCCTGCGGCACCGCACGCCGGGGGGGGACACGTTCGGCACGCTCTACGGCCACCTCGACCCGGCCAGCATCGAGACCCTCGTGCCCGGCCAGCGCCTGGAGGCCGGCGACGTCTTCGCAGCGCTCGGCGGCGAGACCGTCAACGGCGGCTGGCCGCCGCACCTCCACCTGCAGCTGTTGGCTGCCGACCCGCGGGAGCTGCCGCCGGTGCCGCGCGGGGTCGCAGACCCCGACGACCTCGCCGCGCACGAGCGCGTCTACCCCGACCCCTCTGCGCTGCTCGGCTTCCCTGATCGTCGCGCGGCGTGGCGCGACCCGCACGCAGCGCTCGCGGCCGGCCGCGAGGCGCGCTTCGCGCGCAACCTCAAGACCAGCTACGACCGGCCGCTGACGCTGGTGCGCGGCTGGCGGCACCAGCTGTTCGACAGCTACGGCCGCCGCGAAGCCCCGACCATCGACCGCGCGACGTGGGCC
>CAZTQF010000668.1:0-2244 GCA_964615255.1 uncultured candidatus Brocadiaceae bacterium
CGCGGCCGCACGCAGACCTACAAAGGCAACCTGGAGATGATCGTCTCCCGGCTGAAGGTCGTCCGCCCCGAGGACCCGCCCGAAGGCTTCGACCCCGACCTGCTGATCGACCCAGCGCTCGCGCCGGTCGAGGACCTCGTGTGCCGCACGCTCGTGTTCGACATCGAGACCGTGCCGGCGCTCGACCGAAGGGAGCTCCCGTCGACCGTCGCCGAGGCGCTCTCCGACAGCGCCGCGAAGAAGGAGATGGACACCTCGGCGGTGATGGGCATGTCGCCGTTCTTCGGCAAGGTCGTGTCGCTGGCGATCGGCGACGGCGACGCCGAGCCCGGGAGCGACGCCGACGCGGTGACCGTGCTCGCCGTCCCGCCCGAGGGCTTCGAGCCGCCGCCGGACGGCGTACCGGACCACGTCCGGCTGATGAGCGAAGCGGACCTGCTCCGCGCCTTCTGGGCGCTCGCCGCCAAGGCCGAGTGCGTGGTCTCCTACAACGGCCGCGGCTTCGACGTGCCGTTCGTCGTCACGCGCAGCCTGATCCACGGCATCCCGGCGCGCGTCGACCTGGTCAGCGGCAAGTGGTCGCTGCGCCCCCACCTCGACCTGTTCGAGCTGGTCAGCCAGCGGGGCCGCGGGCCGAGCAAGCTCGACGTCGTGTGCTGGGCGCTGGGCATCGAGAGCCCCAAGGAGGTCATGGACGGCTCGATGGTCGCGCCCGCCTACGCCAACGGCGAGATCCTCAAGATCGCCGAGTACAACGCGCACGACGTGCGCGCGACCAGCGCGGTCTATCGCCGCTGCCGCGACCTGATCCTCCGTTTCCGCAGCGACTGGGCGCCCGCCCGCCGCGGCGGGCGCGCCTGAACCGAACGCCTCCGACCCGCTGGACAACCATGAACAAGCTCGCCCTCCTGCTCAGCGCCTGCCTCGCAGGCTGCGCCTTCACCCCCAACACCGCCCCCTGGTCGGGCGTCATCGACGAGCTCGACCCGCGCTCGGCCAAGGTCCTCGAGATGTGCGCCGGCTACTGCAACAACGACACGTCGAGCTGGGAGAAGCACTTCGCCGCCGACGCCGTGCTGCACGTCAACGACAGCGACTTCGGCCTGTCGGAGGTCACCGCGACCTTCCGCGCCGGTCACGAGGTGTTCGACGACATCCGCCACGCCGACGTCGTCTGCACGACGATGCGCTACAACAACGGCGAGACCTACACCAACTACTGGTACACGTGGCACGGCACCGTGCGCGCCACCGGCGACCACGTCACCCTCAAGGGCTACGCGTGGTTCCGCTGGGGCGGCGACCAGGTGGTCGAGAGCTACAACGCCTTCGACCCGACCCAGTACAATCAGCTCGCCGCCGGGACGTCGGCCGAGATCAAGTGAGCCGGCGCGCGCGGCGCTAGGGCGCGCTACAGCACGAGGGCGTTGCGGCAGCCGTCCGGGAGCGCGCGGAGACAGAGCTCCTGCAGCTTGCGGCGCTGCTGCCGGTCCTCGAGCGACGTGAACACGAACAGCTTCCACATCCGCGGGTAGCTGTCCGCGAGGTCGCGCAGGCGCGGGATGTCGTCCACGAACGCGTCCAGCGGCATCGTGCGCTCGCCGCTCCCCGGGAAGCGCACCAGCGTGCGGGCCTCCTTGAGCTGCATGCGCCGCTTGGGGCAGTACAGCAGGATGTCGACGTCTTCGCCGAGCAGGTCCTTCGCCTCCTGCTCGAGGCGCTGCTCCCACGCGAAGCGGTGCTCGTGTCGGCCCGGCGCGAAGTAGGTCTCGACCAGCTCGTCCTGCACGTCCCGGTTCTGGTAGTAGGGCAGCGCCAGGACGCGCTTGGGGAGCGCGCGGCGGCGGAAGCGCGCCACGAACCGCCCCAGCCGCTGGTTCTGCCGCTCGTCGCCGAGGTCGAGCTGGGACAGCCGGACCACCAGCGACTCGTCCGTCATCCGCTGCAGCTCGTCGGCCCCGAGCGCGCCGGCGCGCATCGCGAGCTCGACCATGCGCGACAGCAGCGCGCCCGCCGCGACCTTCGCGTGGTGGTAGTAGACCCGCTCGCTGAAGTGGTAGCGGCACTCGAGGACGCGGAGCAGCTCGCTGACGATGTCCTCGCGCAGCATGCCGTTCTTCTCGCAGTCGACGAACATCTGCCCCGACTGCCGGTCGATCCGGAAGTAGTCGACGACCCGGCGGTCGTAGCGCAGCTCGAGGCCGGTGTAGAGCGCGTCGCGGCGGAGGTAGTCCAGCAGGTCGG
>CAZTQF010000669.1:0-2243 GCA_964615255.1 uncultured candidatus Brocadiaceae bacterium
GCCCGGCGCCGGGGCGCGCCAGTCGTGGCGGCGCAGCACGTAAGCCTTTTCTAGAAAATGTCTCGGGGCCCCGAAGCAGCGATGGGGTCAAGGCCTCTCCGGGCACCAAGACTTTGCTTAGGTCAGGGGCCGGAGCCTGGCCATCCCTGACTAGACCGGCCCGGCGGCCGTGCGGCCCAGGCGGCACGCACGGCGCAGCCACATCATCGCGCGCTCGACTTCGCGCGGGCCAGTGACCGGGATCTCGACGAACTCGCGAGAGTGCGGGTCGCCGTCGTCGGGCATGCGCTTGGCGCCGATGATCTTCAGCGCCTCGGTAACCTGCGGCGGGGCGAGCTTGACGACCACGCCCTTCTTGCCGAGATAGGCGAACACCTGGCCGCGGACGAGGAAGCTGTCCTTCCCATCGCGCTTCTCGCGGTTGACGTCCTTCCAGGCGCAGAGTCGCTCGACAATCGTGGCAAGTGGATCCATGGGGGGAAGCACTATAGCGGCGAGCGAATCGATCTACCAGCTTGGCGTGCCTTCCCGCGCGAAACGCCCGCAGACTGCGCCTCAGGACACCATCTCGCAATCGCCCGAACCCATTTGCAGCAGAACAGCTAGGTCCTGCCAACCGCTCAGCTGCGGGCGAACATGTTCTTGGTGACGAGCCACATCATCGCCGGGTACTCGTCGAGGCGGCGGCGCAGGTACTCGATCGCGAGGTCCCAGCCCAGCGCAAACGGCACGTAGAGGCGGCACCGCACGCCCTGCCGGCCCAGGTCAGCGAGGAATCGATCTCGCGGAACCCCATACAGCATCTGGACTTCGTAGCGGTCCGTGCCGACGCCGACGCGCGGCACGACGTCCTCCAGGAAGCGGCGCACGCACTGCACGTCGTGGGTCGCGAACTCGACGTAGTGGCCGCGCGCGAGCAGCTTCTCGGCGAACGAGAGCATGCGCTCCTTCATCGCGACCTTGTCGACCAGCGCGACCTCCGCGGGCTCCTGGTAGATCCCGATCACAAGGCGCACGCGGCAACCCTCGGGCAGCGCGTCCAGGTCCTCCTCGGTGCGATGGAGCCGCGTCTGCAGGACGCAGCCGACGTGCGCTGCGCCGTCGGCGTGGACCTTGCGCAGGACGTCGAGGGTGAAGTCCGTCCAGTGCCGGCCCTCCATGTCGATCGAGACGTCCACGCCGTGTCCAGCGGCCTTCTCGATGATCTGCAGCATGGCCTGCTCCGATCCCTGGGCGTCGCCGCCCTCGTGGAGCGGGCGCGTCGTGTAGGAGGACGGCTTGAGCGACAGCGTCGGTCGGTCCCCTGGCGCGATGCCCGCCGCGGCGTCGACCATGTCCAGGTAGGCCTGGACGTTGCGGGCGACCTGCTCGGGCTCCCGGATGTCCTCTGCCAGCAGGTCCAGCGTCGAGAGCAGGCCGCGGTCCGCGCGCAGGCCTCGCACCACCGCCATCGCCTTCTCGAGCGAGTCGCCGGCGACGTAGGGCTTCGCGAAGAAGCGCACCAGCGCGGCCGGGATGATGCGGATGAGCGGGTTCACGGTCGGCGGCAGATCATGCCGAGGGGGGAGGAGGGAAAGCAACCCCGGCCGGACGCCTCAGGTCGCCGGCGACATCGCGCCGATGAGAGCGTCGGAAAGCAAGCGCCGCCAGCTGCGGCCAGAGCCAACACATGCGCATCACCTACCTGCTCGAAGTCGCGGACCAGCTGTGGGGAGGGGTCAAAGTGGCCCTGGAGGACGCCAACTGGCTGAGCCGCCGCGGCCACCAGGTCACCGTCGTCAGTCGCTCGGGACCGCCTGCCTGGATGCAGCTGGACTGCGCGTTCCTGCAGGTCGAGGACTTCCGCGCCGACAACCTCCCCGACGGCGACGTCGTCGTGGGCACGTTCTGGACGACGGTGCCGTGGGCCGCGAGCGCGGGGCCCGGCAAGGGCGCGCCCGTGCACTTCTGTCAGGGCTACGAAGGGGACAACCCGGCCTTCGCAGCCGTGCGCGACCGCATCGACGCGACCTACCGGCTCCCGGGCCTGCACCACGTCACGGTGTCTCCACACCTGACCGAGCTGCTGTGCAGCCGCTTCGGGATCGAGTCGCGGGAGGTCGGCAACTTCGTCGACACGTCCGTCCACAAGCCCGGCCCGCGGCATCGACCCAAGGCGCCCCTGCGGGTCGGACTCGTCGGCCCCTACTCGGTGGCCCTCAAGGACCTCGCGACGGGCTACGCCGCGTGTGAGCTGGCGCACA
>CAZTQF010000670.1:0-2241 GCA_964615255.1 uncultured candidatus Brocadiaceae bacterium
AGCGCAGGCCGGGCGGGCCCGCCGCGCGCCGCGCCCACGCCACCCGCCGCCGTGGGCGTCGCGCCCGCGCCCGGGGATGGCAGCACGTCGGCTGGGCCTCGAAAGGTCCCGCCGGTCGAGGCTGCGCCGGCGCTCGGGGGCGTCACGTTGCCGGGTCCCCGGTACTGGCCGCCGTGCGCGAGCGCGAGCCCGCTGGTCGCTAGGGCGGCGACGCTTCGGCGGATCCAAGAGGGGGAGTTCGACATGGCGCTCGCAGAGCAACGTCCGTGCCGCGCGAAGGCGCGCTCGGGAAACGAACGGGCCCCGCTGCGACGTCGCCGCAGCGGGGCCCGTTGGAGCGGGCTGCGCCCGTTCCGATAGCCGGATCCTACAGGATGTCGAGGATGCCGGTCTGGCTGTTGGTCAGCGTCTCCACCGCGGCGCGGTAGTTCATGTTGACGCCGATCGCGCTGTTCCACGGCAGCGGCTGCTTGTCCGCGACGCCGCCCAGCGCGACCGCGGCGAAGGCGCGCGACAGGTCGCTGAGCTTGTCGTCGAACAGCAGGTCCTTGAGCGGCTGGATCGAGCGCTTGTCGCCGATGAAGCCGATCGCCGAGGCGATCGAGCTCAGCTTGGCGAGGTTGGGCTCGCCGTCGGTCATCAGCTTCTGCAGCCGCTCGGCGACCGTCTTGTCGCCCAGCTTGCCCAGCGCGATGGCCGCCTGCTGGAGCAGGCTGAAGCGGCGGGTCGACGCGTCGACCACGTTCTTGATGTCCTCGATCGAGCGGTCGTCCTTCATCAGGGCGAGGCCGATCGCGAGGTAGCCAGCCATCTCTTCCTTGGCCTGGTTCTTCAGCATCTGGTCGCGCATCTCGTCGGCGGCGTCCGTGAACTGGTTCAGGCCGAGCGCGATGGCGAGCGCGCCGGTCAGGCTCGGGTTCTTGCTCTTCTCGAGCTCCTTGAACAGGGTCTCACCGACAAACGAGTCCGGGTTGACGCTGTCACCGCGGGCCTTCTGGTCCTCGTACTCGAAGTGCGAGTAGACGCCCAGCGCCATGGCACACCAGGGCTTCTCGATCGCCTTGCCGGCCTTGTCGAAGGCCTTGAGCAGCGCCTCGCGGTTGAGGGCGCCGCCGATCCAGCCCAGGCTGAGGACCGAGAAGTTGCGGGTCTGCACGTCCTTGTGCTTGTTCCACTGGGTCAGCAGCAGCTTGCTGTACTCCGCGTCCTCCGACTTCTTGTCGTCGTAGGGCTTGCACATCTGGCCGAGCGCGAGGGCGCACGACTGGCTGATCTGGTTGCCGGCGCGCTTGATCTTGCCCTTGTCCTGCAGGTCCGCCGCGAACAGCTCCTTGAAGTGCTCGGTCCGCTCGTGGTCCTTGCCGATCAGGGTCGCGATCGCCGGCGGGCAGTGGGCCAGGATGATGTTCCGGCCCGCGCCGACCTTCTGCATGTAGAACTTCTCGAGCGTGTCGACCGCGTCGGAGAGCAGCGCCTTCTCCTCGTCGGTGTCGGTGCCGATGTTCAGGATGCGGATGCCGTTGATGGCCGCGACCTGGATGTTGCGGTCACGCAGGTCCTTGCTCTCGAGGACCTCCTTGAGCGCGTCGAAGGCCTGCTTCTTGATCGCGACGTCCGAGTTGCGGTAGGAGACCAGGCCGAGGCCGTAGCAAGCGAACGCGCGGGTGCGCATGTTCACGCTGCCGCCCGAGGACTCGCGGCCCTTGCCCTTGTCGAGCGCGAGGTCGACGAGCATGTTCATCTCGTCTTCGCCGGCGATCGCCGAGATCCCGTAGGAGAGCGCGGCGCTCTCGCGGACCTCTTGGGTGTTCTCCGAGAGGCGCGGCTCGAAGACGTCGCGCAGCTTGAACTCGGGGTGGTCCTGGCCGATCTTCGCCATCGCGATCATGCAGGACGAGCTGATGTCCTTGTAGTCGGTCGAGTCGATGGCCTTCTTCAGCGCCGGCAGGATCTCACCCATGATGTCTTCCTGCGTCGGGCGCAGGGAGTCACGGGCCGCGCTCTTGCGTGTGGCGCCCAGGTAGAAGTCGTCGGAGCCCGTCTGGGGTCCGCCCTGGAGCACCGCGTCACGCAGACGGATGAAGGGGTCCTTGTTGAACTCCCACCAGAAGCTCCACTTGGTGAGGTCGTCACCGATCTGCATGCCGCGTCCGCCCGTCGTCGGTCCGGGACGTCCCGCGGGGCCAGCGGGGCCGCCGGTGCTCGGGCCGGCAGGTCCACCCGTCGCGGGGCCCGAGGGGG
>CAZTQF010000671.1:0-2228 GCA_964615255.1 uncultured candidatus Brocadiaceae bacterium
CTCGAAGTCGACGACCACGAACGAACCGCCGGGCTTGAGCGCGCGGTGGATCGACGCGAGCGTCGCCGACGGGTACTCGAAGTGGTGGTAGGTGTCACAGGTGAACACGACGTCCGCGGCCCCCTCGGGCAGCGAGACGTCGCGCTCGGTGCACTGGACGACCTCGACCATCGGCTGGTTGCGGCTTTGCGTCCGCGCGCGCAGGTTCTCGACGAACTTGGGCGACAGCTCCACGGCGTAGACCCGGCCGGCCTCGGTCACGTCGCGCGCGAAGAAGTCGACGAACAGGCCGGTCCCCGCGCCGACGTCGGCGACCGCCATCCCGGGGCGCAGGCCGACGGCGCGCGCGATGCCCGTGCGCTTCGCGAAGACCTCGCGGCTCTCCGTCTCGAATCGCTGAACGAACTTGTCGACGTCGAGGTTCGGATCGAGGAAGTTCGTGTTGATGCCCGGCTTGACGCTCGCTCCGCCAGGCGCGGTGTAACAGGCACAGCAGACGACGGCGACGAGCGACAGCAGCAGTGAGCGCATGTCCGAGATGGTAGCCGAGCCCCTCCGGATCACGATCGTCACTCCCGCAGCTCGCGGCAGCAGGGTCGGCAACCGCGTCACGGCGCTGCGATGGGCCGCCCTGCTGCGCGACCTCGGCCACCGACCGCGGATCGCGACGGGGTGGCGCGACGTGCCGTGCGACCTGCTGATCTCGGTGCACGCCGTCAAGTCCGCGAACGCCGTGCGCGCCGCGCGGACCGCGCGGCCGGGCCTGCCGATCGCGACGCTGCTGAGCGGGACCGACATCTACCCGACCTTCGCGCCGGACGCCTCCACCTCGGCCGCGCTGCAGGCCGCCGACGCGCTGATCGCGCTTCAGCCGCTCGCTCGCGACGCGCTGCCGACGCACCTGCGGGCGCGGGTGCGCACCGTCGTGCAGTCGGCGACGCCCCGGACCGCGCGGGGCGTCCGAGCGCGGCAGGTGTGCGTGGTCGCCCACCTGCGACCGGTCAAGGCGCCGCTGCTCGCGGTGCGCGCCGTCCGCTCGCTGCCGGCCGACGCGCCGGTCGAGCTCGTCCTCGCGGGCGGCGAGCTCGACCCCGACTACAGCGCCCTGGTGCGGCGCGAGGTCGCGCTCGAGCCGCGGATCTCGTACGTCGGCGAGCTTGGACGTACGGAAGCAAAGCGCCTGATCGCCGGCAGCGCCGCCTGCTTGGTGCCGTCGCTCGCCGAAGGCGGCGCGAACGTGATCAGCGAGGCGGTCGCCGCCGGAACGCCGGTGCTCTGCAGCGCCGTGCCCGGCAATCTGGGGCTGCTGGGCAGCGACTGGCCCGGCGCGTTCGAGCCGGGCGACGTCGAAGGCTGCGCCCGCATGCTGCTGCGGACGGTGACCGAGCCCGCGTTTGTTGACGACTTGCGCGCGCGCACCGTCCTGATGCAACCCATGGTGGCCCCCGCCGCCGAGCGGGAGGCGTGGCGACGCCTGCTCGCAGAGCTGTGCGGGCGTTGATCCCCCGCTCTGGCACTACAGGGTCCCGGCGTTGCCCCGACGCCGCTATGGCCCCATGCCCACCCATCACTCCGCCTCTTCTCCGCGCGCGCGCGCGTCGCTCCGTCGCCTGACCGCGCCCCACGCGATCACGTTCAGCGCCAGGCTCCTGCAGCGCAGCAGCGCGGGCGTGCTCACCTTCCGGGCTTTCGTGCAGACCGCGCGCGAGCTCGTCCGCGAAGAGCCCGATCGCTGCGCCACCTACCTCGCGGCGCTCGTCGCGCTCGAGATGGGCGCACCCGACCAAGACGGCGGACCGACCGGCGGCTCGCGGCGTCCCGATCCTTCCCGGAACTGAGCAGCTACGCGATCAAGTCGCGGATCGGGTCCACGCGCTCGACGCCGACCAGCTTCTGGTCGAGGCCCGCGTGGAAGAACGACAGCCGGTTCGGGTCGAGCCCCATCTGGTGCAGGATCGTCGCGTGCAGCTGCTTGACGTGCAGCGGACGGTCGACGGCCTCGTTGCCGAGCTCGTCGGTCGTGCCGAGCGAGACGCCCTTCTTGATGCCGCCGCCGGCCAGCCACATCGTGAAGCCCGCCGAGTTGTGGTCGCGGCCGGTGCCCTGCGCGTACTCCGCCGTCGGCTGGCGGCCGAACTCGCCGCCCCACACCACGATGGTCTCGTCGAGCAGCCCGCGCTGCTTGAGGTCGGCCAGCAGGCCCGCGATCGGCTTGTCGGTCGCGCCCG
>CAZTQF010000672.1:0-2227 GCA_964615255.1 uncultured candidatus Brocadiaceae bacterium
CGCGTCCGCTCGCGTGCCTCCATTCTGTTCCTGTCCCGATTGCGTCGGGCTGTCAAGGCCCCGTGCCGTCGGCCCTTCAGCTTTCCCGGCGCGGGACTTTCGGTCGTCGCGCGGTGTGCGACGAGGGCTAAGCCGTGAGTTTGCGTGCGCGCCGGAAGTCGCGCAGCGCACGGACGCTCAGCGGCGCCCAGAAGACGAGGGTGATGCAGCCGGTGAGGAAGCAGCGCGCGAAGGCGTTGGCGCCGAGCTCCCGCAGGTAGCCTTCGAACAGGTAGCAGGTGCTGGCAGCGGCCGCCATGAGCAGCGTCAACAGGAGGTCTTGTCCGAGGGCGTGGATGCCCAGCCGCTTGCTCAGCGCGATCGCGGTCGCGTAGCGCGCGATCTGGGCGATCGCGAAGCCGCAGACAGCGCCGGGGAAGCCGATCGCCATGTCGCCCAGCGGGATGAAGATCGCCATGGAGACGATCATCATCCACTGCGCGATCGCGCTGTACTTCGGCTTCGCCTTGCTGATCGCCGCCTGGATCCGCGGGAACCCGAGCGCGGCGTGGAACCAGGCGCCACACGCCAGGACCTGCATCATCCAGCCGCCCTGCGAGAACTCCTCGGTGTAGAGCAGCTCCATCAGGGCGACTCCAGCGCCGGCGAGGAAGGTGAACAGGATGCCGCCGGCGGCGACGATCGGGCGCCGGTACTGCAGGAAGATGTCCTCTGCGGACGCGCCGAGGCGTTCCGCTTGGCAGAGCACCGGGTAGAGCACGTTCATGCACAGCGACTTGATCAGCTGCGCGGTGGCCTGCGGGAAGACCAGCGCGACCGCGTAGACGCCCAGCTGCTCCTTGGTCGTGAGCTGCCCGAACAGCAGGCGGTCGGCGTGGTCTGCGCAGAACGTCAGCGCCGTGCTCAGGAAGACCCAGCGGCCGACCGTGCGCAGCTTGAGCGCCGCGTCCTTGTCCCAGCGGATTCGGTCCCGGGAGTCATTCAACCAGTGGCTCACAACCACCTTGAACGCTGCGGTCGTCAGCGAACCCGAGACCATCGCCCAGGCGGTGGGGCTGAGCAGCGCGTGAGTGATGGTGGCGGCCGTGCCGAACAGCTGCGCGCCGAGCTCGAGCTTGGCCACGGTCGCGACCCGCATCTGTCGCCGGAGCGCGGGGATGCTCGTCGAGGTGAAGCCTCCGATCACCGCGCAGAAGGCCGTCGCCGTGAGGAGCTCTTGGAGGCCCTGGAAGTCCGCGTAAGCCGACGCGACGACGGGCGCGAGCGCGATCGCCGCGAGCCAGATCAGGAAGCCTCTCAGGATCTGCGCCGTGAACGCTGTGTGGCGGAACGCGGGCTCCATCCCCCTCGGGTCCTGCGTGAGCAGGAGCCCGATCCCAAAGTCGCTGAACAGCAACAGACCGGTGTAGAAGGCGAACACGAGCGCCATCACGCCGTAGACCGACGTAGGGTCGGGGAAGATCCGCGTCAGGACGACGCTGGAGCCGAGCCGGAGGGCGGACGCCAGTCCGAAGGCGATCACCGTCCACGTGCTGCCCGACGCGACCTGCTTGTTGGTGAACTCGGTCTCGGTAGCGCTGCTGCCTGCGGCAGGCGCGTGGGCCTCCTCCGCCGCACCTCGGTTGGGGGGCGAGGCCGTCACGCGGCCAGCTTCCGGCCGCGGCAAGGGGGCGTGGTGACCGCGCTCGAGCCCGGCTCCTCACGCGCAGGGGCCTGGGCGCGAAGCGCCCCGGCGTCAGCTCGGAGGTGGTTGTGGGAGGCCTGCGTCACAAGGGCGGATGTAGCTACATAGTATCCCGGATTCGCTCCGCCGTTTGCGCGACAAAGCGCTGCGGCCACGGAGTTTCGCGGGCGGCCCGGGCTCCTGACGCCGCGCCGCGGAGCAGCCGCTGGTATCGGAGAGCGGCCGCAGGTGTCGAACCTGGAGCGGTCTGCGCCGCGGGGCCGTGCCCGCTCTCAGGCTGAGACGTTGGCGCCTACTTGCTCCGCGCGAGGTGGATTCTCATCGGGGCCGTGAGCGCATGCGGCCCCCAGTGGACCGCGAACGTGCCGCGCATCTTGTCCTCGGCGTCGGCGAGGAGCTTGATCTCCATCTTCGGGGCTGGGTTGTCGAGCTCGTCTTTGATCAGGGTGAGCGGCACGAGGTAGCCGGGCTTCCAGGTCTGGGGACCGAACGGCATCAGCCCCTGCTTCATCGTGGCGGTCGCGTCCATCAGCGCGAGTGAGA
>CAZTQF010000673.1:0-2226 GCA_964615255.1 uncultured candidatus Brocadiaceae bacterium
GAGACGTCCATGTAGTCGACCTCCTTGGGGTCGACGAGCGCCGGGTCGCCGTTGACGCGGGCGATGACGAAGCCCTGCGCGTCCGCGACGATCTTGCCGTTCTTGTCGGTCGGGGTGTCTGCCGGCGCCAGCGTCGCGTTGCTCTCCTGGTCGGCGCGCAGCCGCACGATCTCGTCGGTGACCTTGCCGTTCTTGATGACCACGTAGGGGGCCGTCAAGAAGCCGTAGTCGTCGAGCGAACTGTAGATCGAGAGCGAGCTGATCAGGCCGATGTTGGGGCCTTCCGGCGTCTCGATCGGGCAGAGGCGGCCGTAGTGCGAGGTGTGCACGTCCCGCACCTCAAAGCCCGCCCGCTTGCGGTTGAGGCCGCCAGGGCCGAGCGCCGACAGGCGCCGCTCGTGGGTGAGCTGCGAGAGCGGGTTCGTCTGGTCTACGACCTGACTGAGTTCACCGCGCGCGAAGAAGTACTCAATCGCCGAGCTGAACGTCTTCGAGTTGATCAGGTTGCGCGGCGTGACCGTGTCGACGTTCTCGAGGTTCATCCGCTCCTGCGCCGTGCGGCGGAGCTTGAGGAACCCCTTGCGGAACTCGTCGCCGGCCAGCTCTTGGATGGTCCGCACGCGCCGGTTTCCGAGGTGGTCGATGTCGTCGATCTCCCCCTCGCCCAGGCGCAGCCCCAGGATGTAGTTGATCGCCTGGACGAAGTCGTTCGCCGACAGGGTCTGCTGGTTGTTGGTGGTGTCGCCCTCGAACTTCCGGTTGAGGCGGAAGCGGCCCACGCGGCCGAGTCGGTAGCGCGTCTCGTCGAAGAACTTCTCGTGGAAGAGCTCCTTGGCCTTCTCGAGCTGCGGCGGGTTGCCGGGGCGCAGCCGCTGGTAGATCTTGAGGAGCGCCTCCTCGTGGCTGTTGGTCGTGTCCTCGCGCAGAGTGTTCAGCAGCAGGAAGTCCTCGGGGTCCCGCAGGACCTCGACCTCGCGGAGGTCGCCCTCGGAGATCGCGCGCGCGGCCTCCTCGGTGATCTCCTCCCCCGAGCGGACGAACGGGTCCCCGCTGGCTGCGTCGACGATGTCACCGACCGCGTAGGTGCCGACGAGCGCCTTGGCGAACTTGGCTTCGGGGTCGGTCTTCTTCCGAGTGACCTTCTCGACGTCGTAGAACTCGTGCAGGATCGCCGAGTCGGTCGAGTACTTGGCGTCCATCGCGCGCAGCAGCGTCGTGCACGAGAACTTGCCGGACTGATCGATGCGGATCGCGACCGCGTCCTTCTTGGTGACGTTGAGCTCAATCCAGCTGCCGCGCTCGGGGATGATCCAGCAGCTGTGCAGCTTCTTCTCGCCCGTGTGCATCTCGACCGAGAAGTCGACGCCCGGGGAGCGGTGCAGCTGGCTGACGGTCACCCGCTCCGAGCCGTTCACGATGAACTCGCCGCCGCCGATCATGATCGGGATCTCGCCGAGGTAGATGTCCTCCTCGACCGGCTCCGGCTTCACCAGGCGGACCCGGATCTTGAACGGGTAGCCGTAGGTCACGCGGAGCTTGCGGCACTCCTCGACCGTGTAGCGAGGCCGGCCGAGCTCGTAGCTGACGTATTCCAGGCAGAGCGTCTTGTCGTACGAGTAGATCGGGAAGATCTCGCGCAGCAGCGCTTCGAGCCCGTCCTCCTTACGCCGGTTCGGATGGACGTCCGGCTGGAGGAAGAGGTCGTACGACTTCGTCTGCATCTCGACGAGGTCGGGGATCTGGGCAACGGACCGGAAGCGGCCGTAGACTACAGTCTCCATGCGGTTCCACCTGGCGGCCCCTGCTCGAGAGGCCAGTGCTCCCTGTCACGCCAGCGAGCCGGACGCGGCTCGAGTCGGACGGGGACGAGTTTGAAGTGAACGGGACGAGGCAACCAACGACGAGCGAGCGGACGATCTCCGAGCGATTGCACCCACAACGTGGAGCGCACCACCCGGCCTGCGGCGATCGAACCGCCCAGAGCTAGCAGAGAGGACAGCAGCCGGGTCGTTCACGCGGGGCGCCGACAAAGCAGCCCGCCAGCGCCACCTCGGAGAGCGAGGGGGGGCGCGGCGGGCCCTGGATCGGTGCCGTCGCGAGAAGTCTGAGGCCGCGCTGGACGCCCACTTGCAAAAAGTGATCCGCCCAGACCGCCCGGAGCGTAGGCCCCACCGTAGTCCCGCCGCAATCGAAAACTGCGAACGAGCCAGAGGCCGACTCCGGAGC
>CAZTQF010000674.1:0-2226 GCA_964615255.1 uncultured candidatus Brocadiaceae bacterium
CGTCGCCTTGGCGACCGAGCGCGCCGTGAACCAGGACCGCTGCGCGCGGCCGGCCGCGGCAGCAGCGCTCATCGGTGCAACCAACCGGCCCCCCTGGCTGCGAGCGCGCGGCCGGCCTCGAGCCGGTCGTCGAACGGGACGACGCTGTCCTTGAAGACCTGGTAGGTCTCGTGCCCCTTGCCGGCGACGAGCACCGTGTCCCCCGGCTTGGCTCGCTGCACCGCCAGCCGGATGGCCTCGGCGCGGTCGACGACCTCAAACGCGTCGCACGGGCTGTCGGCGAGCCCGCCCGCCATGTCCCGGATGATCTGCTCGGGCTCCTCGCTGCGGGGGTTGTCGCTGGTCAGGTAGGCGAACTGCGCGTGCCGCGCCACGGCCTTTGCCATCGGCGCCCGCTTGGCGCGGTCGCGGTCGCCGCCGCAGCCGAACACGACGTGGAGGTCTCCCTCGCAGACGCTGGCGAGCGTGCCACAGACCTTGTCGAGCGCGTCGGGCGTGTGGGCGTAGTCGACGAACGTGCGCACGCGCTCGCTGCGGGGGAGCCCGCCGGGCGCCTCCACCAGCTCGAGCCTCCCGGGCACGGGGCGCACGTCCTCGAGGGCCGACGCGACGGTCAGTTCGCTGGCGCCGAGCGCCAGCGCTGCCGCGGCCGCCGCCAGCGCGTTCTCGATGTTGTGGGCGCCGACGATCGGCAGGAAGAGCTCCACTGCGCCGTTCGGCATGACCACGCGCAAGCGCGTGCCGTCCGGGCCGGGCTCGACGTCCTCCGCCCGGACGTCGGCGTCGGGCGAGGTCCCGTACCAGATCACGCGCACGCCGTCGTCGAGCTCCTCGGCCATGGACTGCGCCGCCGGATCGTCGCGGTTGAGCACCGCGGTCGAGCCCGGCCGCAGCGCCTGGAACAGCCGCGCCTTGGCGGCGCGGTAGGCCGTCATGTCCCCGTGATAGTCGAGGTGGTCCTGCGACAGGTTGGTGAACACGCCGACCGCGAAGTGCACGCCCCGGACGCGGTCCTGGTCGAGGCTGTGACTCGAAACCTCCATCACGCACGCGCTCGCGAAGCGGTCCGCCATCTCGCGCAGGTAACCGTGGATTCGCACCGGGTCCGGCGTCGTGTTCGAAGCAGGGATCCGGCGGCCGCCGAACTCGTACGCGATCGTTCCGATCAGCCCCACCTGGCGCCGGTCGGCCTGCAGGCAGGCGCGGATCAGGTGCGCGGTCGTGGTCTTGCCGTTGGTGCCGGTCACGCCCACGACCGAGATCGCCTTGGACGGCTCGCGGTAGTAGAAGCGCGCGGCGTCGGCCAGCGCCTCCCGACAGTTGTCCACCACCAGGACGGGGACGGGCAGCGCCAGCGACTCCTCGGCGACGACCGCGACGGCGCCGCGCGCCACGGCCTGCTGGACGTAGGCCGCGCCGTCGCTCTTGGCCCCGCGGATCGCGAAGAACAGGTTGCCCGGGCGCACCTCCGCGGAGTGGAACGCCAGCCCGTCCACCGCGAGGTCTCGCCAGCGCGCCACCTCCCGCGGCTGCAAGCAGTCGCGGAGCTCTCGCAAACGCACGAAGCCCTGTCCGGACGGGAGCCCGGACGGGAATGCCAAATCAGTCATGAACCGCCCTAACGAGTCTCTCTGGGCTCGTCGGCCCCAACCGACTCGACCCAGCCTGTACGATCAGGAGATTGAAGTCCGGTCCGGGTCTGACCACCCGGACCAACCTGCGGCTCCTGGCGCAGCGTGCCTCCGCCCCGGAGCTCGAGGCACCGGAGCAGCAGCCGCACTGCTGGGGGCGCAGCATAGCTGCTGCCGTAGAACCGCGCACGTCCACCCTTCTTCTGCAGAACACAAACGACGAGCCACTTGGGCTCTGCTGCGGGCAGCAAGCCGACGAAGCTCGCGTTGCGCATCGTGACCGTCTTGCCGTCGGCGTCTCGGACCGGACTGAACGCCGTGCCCGTCTTGCCGCCGACCAGACCGTGGAGCTCGGTGCCTTCCTTGCGGAAGCGCTGCACGACCGTGCGACCGGTCGCGCCCTCGGCGTCGCTGATGACGTCGCGCATCGCCGCGAGCACGCGGCCTCGCACCTCGGGCCGGAAGGCCCGACCGACGCCGTCTTCGCGCGGCGCGCGGTGCCACTTGCCGTCCAGCTCGAGCCCGCGCACGAGGTGCAGCTCGGCGTCGACGCCGCGCAGCAGGCGCAGGTAGGCCCGCGCGACCTGGAGCGCAG
>CAZTQF010000675.1:0-2224 GCA_964615255.1 uncultured candidatus Brocadiaceae bacterium
CACTGGAGCTTCACGCCGTGGCGCCAGAGCTGCTTCATATACCAGACGGCTTCGCGACGCCGCGCCGCGTTGCCGATCACGCCGGGCGCCGCGCGCAGGGCGCGCCAGCGCGACGAGGCCTCCAGCGCGGCGACCACCTCGACGCCCGCGCCGAGCAGCGCGGTGACGGTCGGCAGCAGCAGCGGCCCGGAGCCGACCACCAGCGCGCGCTTGCCCGGCACCACCCCGAAACCGCGCACCATGACCTGCAGCGCGCCGGCCGTGACCACGCCCGGGAGCGTCCAGCCGGGAAACGGGACGCAGCGGTCGTAGGCGCCTGGCGCGAGCACGATCCGCTCACAGCGGAGCAGCTTGCTGCGCCCCTCGTGCTCGAACCACAGCCGACCTGGCTTGGCGTCCCAGACGGCCGCGCCGTGCACGCGCTGCAGCGACGCGCCCTCGAAGCCCTCGATCAGGTGGTGGCCGTGGTCGTGGCTCGGGGGCTCCGGGACGCGCGCCGCGGCGCCGACGCCCTCGGGGAGCTGCCGGTAGATCTGGCCGCCGGCGCGGGCGCCCTCGTCGAGCACCGTGACGCGCAGCCCGGCAGCCGCGAGCCGCGTCGCGGCGGCCATCCCGCCCGGGCCGGCCCCGACGACGCCGACGTCCGCTTCCAGCACCTGCTCGTTCACCGCGCGCCTCCCCGCAGGACCTGCATGCCGGCGCGCACGGTCGTGGTGCACGAACGGACGCTCTCGCCGTCGACGACCACGAGGCACTCGTAGCAGATGCCCATGTTGCAGAGCACGCCCCGCGGCTCGCCCGCGGTGCTGCTGCCGCGCACGACCGGCGCGTCGGCCGCCCACAGCGCCATCGCGATGGAGTCGCCTTCGTAGGCCGTGACCGGCTGGCCCTCGAACGCAAACTCGACCACGCGTCGGTCGCCCATGCCCTGCAGGCGGCCGCTCACGCGACGAACCTCGACGGCAGGTACGGCGTCACGTCCAGCTCGGTGTCGACGCCGGCCAGCTGCTGCGCGAGCAGCAGCCCGGTGATCGGCGCCATCGAGATCCCCAGGCCCTCGTGGCCGGCCGCGATGTAGAAGCCCTCGACGGGATCCCAGGGCCCGATCAACGGGTGGTTGTCGATCGAGTAGGGCCGCAGCCCGACCCAGGTCCGAACGATCGGGGCCGCGGCGATCCCCGGCGTGTAGCGCTCGGCGCGCAGCAGCGAGCGGTGCAGCAGCTCGCGGTTGAGGTCCTTCTGCATGCCGCAGAACTGCCGCGTGCTGCCGATCAGGCAGCCGCCGTTGCGCTGCGGCTGCATGTTGACGGCGTGGCCGCCGGGGTCGGTGTCGGTGCTCGTCGGGTCGATCTTGCTCGCCGCATGGGCGAAGCGCAGGTAGCTGATCTCGAGCAGCTGCGTGCGGATCGGTGACACGTGGTGGCCCGTGATCGCGAGGTTGCCTGCGCGCGGGTAGATCGGCAGCCGCTGCTCGCCGAGCCGCTCGCTGATGTCCGGCGCCCACACGCCGCAGGCGTTGACGACCGTCCCGGTCGCGATCGCGCCCTGCTCGGTCTCGACCGCCGTGATCCGCCCGCCGTCGCGCTGAAAGCCCGTCACCGCGCAGTTGGGACGCACGACGACGTTCGGGTTGCGCTGCCGCGCCCCGCGCAGCATGGCGCCGCACGCCAGCATCGGCAGCACCACGCCGTCTCCCGGGTAGAACAACGCGCCCGGGACGTCGTCTGCGAGGCCGGGCTCGACGTCTTGCAGCTGCTTGGGGTCGAGGACGTCCGCGCGGTCGCCGTTGTCCGCGAACTGCTTCTGCAGGACCGCGAACATCGCCTGGTCCTCGTCGTTCTCAGCGAGGTAGAGCGCCCCGGTCGGGTTGTAGTCGAACCCGCCGAGCTCCTCGTTCATCTGCCCCCACAGCTCGACGCTCGTCTTGGTGAAGGCGTAGTCCTGCGGCGAGTCGGGGGTCACCATGAGGTGCCCCATGCAGGAGCCCGAGGTCGCCCCTGCGACCGGCCCGCGATCGCAGAGCACGATGCGCGTCGACGGATCGAGCAGCCTGCTGAGGTGATAGACAACAGACGAGCCGATCACGCCGCCGCCGATGACGACGATGTCCGCGGTTTCGGTCATGGAGGAGGGGGCGACGATGATGCCGCGTCGGCGGGGTCGCGCAAGTAAGCTGCCGCGATGCGCACGCAGCTGACCGCCGGTTTCGTCCTCGGGGCCGCTC
>CAZTQF010000676.1:0-2212 GCA_964615255.1 uncultured candidatus Brocadiaceae bacterium
CGCGCCTTGGGTGTCGACGGGGACGCAGCCGAAGCCTGGCGCGGGCAGCACCAGCGTGTTCTCGGTCGCCTCCGAGCCTGGGTAGGCGAGGTTCTCGAGGCCCGGGATCGAGCTGTTGGTCCAGATGCCCGACGGGTTGTTGCCGCCGTCAGGCTCGCCCGAGTCCCAGCACTCGCCGCGGTTGATGCGGCTGATGGACGCGAGGTTGTTGTTGTTGGCCGAACGCGCGAAGCGCACGCCCGAGGCGCCGGTCAGCCGGCCGTTCTCGAGCCGGTACTGGCCGAAGATGTCGACCGAGCCGGGCAGCGAGCCGTCCTCGTCCTCTGCGCTGAACATGTAGGTGTGCCAGCCGATCAGGTTCGAGTCCGCGCCGGGGTTGAGCTGGAAGTCAACCGACCACGCCTGCTGCGGGTTGGAGATGTCGTCGAAGATCTCCAGGGTGTTGCCCGCGAGGTCGGTGATCCCGCCGCTCTCCAGCAGGATGTGGGCGCTGTAGATCTCGGACTCACCGGCCTGGTGCGCAAAGCCGAGCTGCGGCTGCAGCCGCAGCACCGTGCCGTCGCCTGAGAGGTCGGTAAGGCGCGCGGGCACGACGTGCAGCGTGGCCTGCTTCGGGTCCGTCATCTGCGCGGCGTAGGACTGCGCCGGCGCGTCGGGCTTGGTGAGCAGGAGGTTCGCCGTGACGTCGACTTGGTCGAGGTCCATCGGCTTGTTGAACTCGAAGGCCACCGAAGCGTCGGGGTCGATGTCGATGCCGGGCTGCCCCGGCGCCGGCTCGATGCGCACGAACAGGTTGCGCCAAGGGACGTCGGAGAGCGCGCCGCCGCCGACGGAGAACGGGACCTCCTCGACGTAGACCGCGCGCAGCGTGCAGTCTTCGCCGTTGGGGGTCGTGTTGCCTCGGAACGAGACGCGGTTGCCCTCGGAGTCGCGCCCGGGAGAGACGGTGGCCACCCGGAGGTTGACGACGGGGATGGTCTCGCCCTGACCGGAGTCACCCTGCGGCGCGTTCGGCGCCTTGCCGACGCTGGGCTCGCCTGCCTGCGAGGTGATCTCCAGGTTCTCGAGGATCTCGGCGCGCACGGTCACCGTCTCGAAGAGCCCGGTGGACAGCTGCACGATCACCTCCTGAGTGATCACGTCGCCGGCCTCGAGCGGCCGCTGCGCGGGGACCGACAGCGGACCGAGCGGCACGCCCTGCGCGTCGAGCGGACCGTCGACGAACGGGTAGCGCGCGCGGATCGGCACGAAGTTGAGCCGCTTGTCGACAGTCAGGATGCTGTTCACCGGGTCGACGGCCAGGATGCCCATGCCGAGCGAGCCGATCAGCTTCGGCGCCTCGGGCTCTGGCAGCCTCCCGGCCGGGCCGTCCTGAAGGTTGCCCGAGCGGAAGTCGCGGATGACCGAGTCGCGGCCGGCGCTGTCCACGCCGTTGAGCTGCGCTACCTGGTCGCTGTCGACGTAGAAGTCCGAGATGACCTGGCCGCGATTCGGGATCGCGACGCGGATGTTCGCCGTCACGTTGTCCGCCGAGGGCGGGATGCCGGGCGAGGTGATGCCGCCCGCGGCCTCGCCGCCGAGGATGGTCGTGTCGAGCACGAGCGAGTCGTCGCCGACGACCATGCGGTAGGGCAGGATCCGGAAGGCGTCGACCGGGAGGACGAAGTTCGGGTCCCCTTGGAACTCGAGCAGCTGCACGGCCGCCGGGTTGGCCTCGAAGAACTCGCGCGTGGCCCCGATCGAGCCGCTGAAGTTCAGCTTGATCGCCGCGTTGCGGGGCACGATCGGGATCGGACGCGTCGCCGTGTTCTGGCCGCGGTAGGAATCAGGCAGCGCGATCAGGCCGGTCTGCGCGCTCGCGAACGCGGCGTCGAAGTTCACCTGCTCGGGGCCGGCGCGGTCGTCCCAGAGCACCACCAGCTGCTCGTGGCCGACCTCCTTGTCGAACGGCAGGAACTCGTAGTCCGCCGTCAGCACCTCGTTGCCCGCGGCGTCGAAGATCGACTGGGACTCGATGCCTGGGTTGACCACGACGTCGCGCGCGATGAGCTCGAGCTCGCGGTTGGTCCGGAGTCGACGGTCCGTGATCAGCGGGTCGATCCGCCGGTAGGAGTAGACGTCGACGAGGCGGCCGATCTCGACCGAACGGAGCGTCGCGTTGCCGCCCTGCCCGGCCTCCCCCGCGCTCGAGCTGCCGTCGCAGGCCCAGAGA
>CAZTQF010000677.1:0-2210 GCA_964615255.1 uncultured candidatus Brocadiaceae bacterium
GATCCTGCGTCAGCGCTACCCCGAGGTGTTCGGCGCGTCGCCCCAGGAGCTGGCGACGCGGCCCGAGGCGACCGCGGGGATGCAGGCCCTGCTGGCCGAGCTGATGGAGGTGTTCTCCTCGACGCCCTACGTGCACATCGGCGGCGACGAGGCCTACGGGGTGCCGCAGGACGATCAGCGCGACTTCGTCAACCGCCTGGCGCGGTTCGTGAAGCGCCAGGGCCGCCGCGCGATCGCGTGGGAGGGGCCGCGCTTGGGAGCGGGCGAGCACAAGGTCGACACCGACGTCCTGCACGTCAACTGGCGCACGGTCGACTTCCCGGCCCAGGCGATGCTGGACGCTGGCTACGAGGTCGTGAACGCGGCCTGGGACCCGATGTACATCGTCGACCACTACCCGCGCACGATGTTCACCGCGGTGCCGGTCGAGACGTGCTACCGGTGGGATCCCAGCGTCTTCAAGCACGTCAACCACGGCATGCCGACCTTCGCGGCGCCGCACCGGACGTCGACGGCGGACGGCATCGTCGGCTTCTTGATGCCGTGGTGGGAGGGGCGTGAGTCCAACCTGATCAAGCTGTGCGTCCCGCGCCTCGCGGCGGTCGCCGCCCGGGCCTGGAGCGGCGCGGGGGAGCGTGGCTTCGACGGCTTCGAGGCGCGCCAGCGCCGGCAGCTGCGTCGCCTCGAGGCGCTGACCGGGGCGGACCTCGGGCGCACGCCGTTCGCCGACCCAGAGACGCAGCGCGACAACCTCGCCTTCGGCGCGGCGGTCACGACTTCGGCCGGCGCGAGCCAGCCGGTGTTCGGGCCTGACCGCCTGACCAACGGGATCCCGGACCGGTTCGACCACTTCCTCGGCTACCCCACCCAGCCGGAGCCGCTGGAGATCACGCTTGAGCTGCGCGCGGCGGCGAGCGTCGGGCGGATCGTCGTGCACGAGCGTGCGGTCGGGCAGAGCCACGAGATCTACGACCTGCTGGTCTCCGCGGACGGCTCCGCTTGGCACCGCGTCGGCCGCGCCGAGAAGGGATCCCGCGGCGAGGATTCGTTCGTCGCCCACCGCTTCGCGCCGCGCGAGGTGCGCTACGTCCGGATCGTCACGCAGGGCTGCCACGGTCTGACGTTTCCGTCGTTCAGCCGGCTGTGCGAAGTCGAAGCCTTCAAGAGGTGAGGCGCGCCGGCCTGAGGCGGGGCCGGGCCCGGCGCGGGGCGGCGAAGATCGGCGAGCCGACGAGCCCGGGCGCTGCTCTACGGGCCAATTCTGGCGGTCCGGCCCCGTTCGACGGCTGGCATCGCCGGCGCGCGTGACCTATTCTCCGCTGCCCCTGTCCGCCCGGTCGGAAGCCGCGATGGCAAGCGGGGTACGGTCTGTTCGCGTGTTGTGCCGATGAATCTGGGAGGATCCGGCGCGCCACGCCGTGACCGTTGTCCGCGGCCCAGAGCGAGCAAGCAGCGAACCATCCGATGACGAACAACGAACCGAAGGAACCGGGCGACGGCCAGGGCTCGACGCGCAAGCCGCGCGGCATGGGAGGGGTGATCCTCATCCTGGCCCTGGTGATGGCGCTGTTCCTGATCCTCTCGAGCTCCAACAGCGGCGGCCAGAGCTCGATCCACGCGTTCCGCAGCCACCTGCTGAACGGCCGGCTGAGCAACTTCACGCTCGACGCCCAGGGCACGGTCAGCGCGCAGGTCCACGTCGACGGGCAGCCGGACCGCCCCATCGAGGTCGTGGTGCGGCCGTTTTTGGTCACCGAACCCGGCGAGGCCGCGCTCTACGAGCGTCTCGCGGCGATGCGGCTCGACCCGAACCTCTACCCCGACCCCTCGCAGGCGACGCGCCGCTTCCTCGACGACGTCCGCGAACAGCGCGTGCGGGTCGACGACGCGTTCTTCGTGCAGGAGGTCGAGCCTCGCTCGAGCAACAACCCGCAGACGCGGGACGGCGCCCGGCAGCCCGGCACCTACGTGACCGCGATCCTGCAGAAGGGCTCGTCGATGCACTACGTCCGGCTCGACGCGCCGCCGAACGGCAGCGGCGCGCCGTCGCTGCAGGAGGTGACCAGCGAGCTGGTGGATCGCGGCGTGCCGGTGCGGAGCTACCTGCTGTCGCTCGGCAGCAGCGACTTCCGGGTCACCGAGCCGAACCCCGCCTTGATCGGCGTGATCGGCATGATCGGCCCCTGGCTGCTCGTGCTGGCGGTCGTCTG
>CAZTQF010000678.1:0-2201 GCA_964615255.1 uncultured candidatus Brocadiaceae bacterium
GGAGAACGTCGGCCTCAAGGACAGTCAGCACATCGGTCGGATCGCGGTCGACCCGCGCGACTCGGACGTCGTCTGGGTCGCGGCCCAGGGTCCGCTCTGGAACGCCGGCGGTGACCGCGGGGTCTACAAGACCACCGACGGCGGCGCGACCTGGCAGCAGGTGCTCGCGATCAGCCCGCACACCGGCGCCAACGAAGTTCACCTCGACCCGCGCGACCCCGACGTCGCCTACGCCAGCGCCTACCAGCGGCGCCGCCGCGTCTGGACGCTGATCGACGGCGGCCCGGAGTCGGCGATCTACAAGACGACCGACGGCGGCGCGACGTGGCGCAAG
This sequence comes from uncultured candidatus Brocadiaceae bacterium, assembly GCA_964615255.1. GTDB lineage: Bacteria > Planctomycetota > UBA1135 > UBA1135 > UBA2386. The sequence goes on from CAZTQF010000678.1 coordinate 335, forward strand.
CTGACCCACGGCATCCCGTCGGTCGACAAGGGTCGCATCGGCATGGCGGTCTCGCCGGCGGACCCCGACGTGCTCTACGCGATCATCGAGGCCCAGCGCGGCGAGGGCGGCACGTTCCGCTCGACCGACCGCGGCGAGAGCTGGACCAAGATGAGCGACAAGGTCTCGAGCAGCCCGCAGTACTACAACGAGCTGGTCTGCGACCCGCACGACGCCGACACCGTCTACTGCCTCGACACCTACACCTCGCGCTCGCGCGACGGCGGCAAGACCTTCGAGCGCGTCGGCAACCGCCACCGCCACGTCGACGACCACGCGCTGTGGATCGACCCGCGCCACGCGGGCCACCTGGTGATCGGCGGCGACGGCGGCCTCTACGAGACCTTCGACGGCGGCTCGCACTGGGACTTCAAGGAGAACCTGCCGCTCGCGCAGTACTACCGCGTCAGCGCGGACCAGGCCGAGCCCTTCTACAACATCTACGGCGGCACCCAGGACAACAACTCCATGGGCGGCCCGTCGCGCACCACCGACCTCGCCGGCATCACCAGCGAGGACTGGGTCGTCACCGTCGGCGGGGACGGCTACGAGGCGCAGGTCGACCCGACCAACCCGGACCTCGTCTACACGCAGTGGCAGTACGGCGGCCTGGTGCGCTTCGACAAGAAGAGCGGCGAGCGCACCGACATCAAGCCGCGCCAGGCGCCCGGTGAGCCGCCCATCGTGTGGAACTGGGACTCGCCGCTGTTGATCAGCTCGCACAGCCCGACGCGGCTCTACTTCGCCGGCGACCGGCTGTTCCGCACCGACGACCGCGGCGACTCGTGGCAGACCGTCAGCGGCGACCTGACGCGCGGCATCGACCGCGACCAGCTGGAGATCATGGGACGCGTCCAGGACGTGGACGCCGTCGCCAAGAACGCGTCGACCTCGGTCTACGGCAACTGCGTGTCCTTGACCGAGTCCCCGATCGACGAAGACGTGCTCTACGTCGGCACCGACGACGGGCTCGTGCACGTCACCAAGGACGGCGGCGCCAGCTGGACCAAGATCGCGTCGTTCCCCGGCGTGCCCGAGCGCACCTACGTCAGCCGCCTCGAGGCGTCGCGCCACAAGGAGGGGCGCGTCTACGCGGCGTTCAGCAACCACAAGGACGGCGACTTCACGCCGTATCTGCTGGTCAGCGAGGACTTCGGCGCGACCTGGTCGTCGATCGCCGCGGACCTGCCCGAGCGCGACGTGGTCTGGTCGCTGGCCGAGGACCACGTCCAGGAGGGGCTGCTGTTCTGCGGCACCGAGTACGGCGTCTACGTGTCGTTTGACCGGGGCGGCGGGTGGACCCGGATGAAGGGCGGCCTGCCGACCGTCGCGGTGCGCGACATCGAGGTCCAGCGCCGCGAGGACGACTTGATCCTCGGCACGTTCGGCCGCGGCTTCTACGTGCTCGACGACTACGGCCCGCTGCGCGAGCTGGCGGACGGCGCCGGGGCCTCGGACGCGCACCTGTTCGCGGTGCGCGAGGCGCCGCTCTACATCGAAGAGAGCCGCCTCGGCATGAACGACGGCCGCGGCGCGCAGGGATCGACCTACTACGCCGCGCCCAACCCGCCGTTCGGCGCGATCCTGACCATGCATCTGCGCGAGGGGTTCGAGACCAAGAAGGAGCAGCGCGAAGCCGCCCAGCAGGAGGCTCGCGACGCCGGCGAGCGCTACCCGTTCCCGACCGACGACGCGGTGCGCGCCGAGGACCGTGAGAACGCGCCGGCCGTCTGGGTGACGATCCGCGACGCGCAAGGAGCCCTCGTCAAGCGGCTCGACGCGCCGCGCAAGAAGGGCCTGCACCGGCTCGCGTGGGACCTGCGCTATG
>CAZTQF010000679.1:0-2197 GCA_964615255.1 uncultured candidatus Brocadiaceae bacterium
CGCCATCACGCGGCCGACCTCGTGGTCGACCTGCGCGACGAAGTCGCCGTACATCCCCGCACCGCTGGCGCCAGCGAACCGCTCGTCGGGAAGCCACGGCGTGTGGGGTGCGGGCAGCGCCAGGTAGAGGAACAGCGGCTGCTCGTCCTGCTTGCCCGCGTGGCCGCGCACCACCGCGACCGCCTCGTCGACGAGCTTGGGCAGCACCTCTTCGTGCACGAAGCCTTCTGCGCAGCCGCCTTCTCTCCAGAACGCCCCCTGGATCCGGGTCCAGCCCGCGGTCGCGCTGGCCGCGACCTGTCCGGTCGGCGCCGCCACCGCGCGGCGGTCGCGCACGTAGTAGTAGGGCGGGATGTCGAGCGACGAAGGGATGCCGAAGTAGCTGTCGAAGCCGCGGTCGCACGGCCCGCCGCGGAGCTCGGCGTAGTCGAGCGCCTCGCCGTCGTCGAAGCCGAGGTGCCACTTGCCGACCATCGCCGTCCGGTAGCCGAGCTGCTGCAGCGCGGCGGGCAGCGTCGCGGTCCCCGCCTCGATGACGGCCTCGAGAGCTGGCCGCAGCCTCGTCCGCCGCGCGGCGTAGCGGCCGGTCAACAGCCCGTAGCGCGACGGCACGCACCACGCCCCCGACGCGTGCGCGTCGGTGAAGCGCACGCCTTCGGCTGCGAGCCGGTCGAGGTTGGGCGTCGCGATCTTGGCGCCGCGGCGACCGAACGCCGGGTCGCCGTAGCCCATGTCGTCGGCGAGCACCAACACGACGTGCGGCGGGCGCGCGGCGTCGCCCTGGCACGCGAGCCAGCTGGTGACGGAGAAGAACACGCAGGCGGCGCGGGCGAGCATCGCCGCAGGTTACCGTCGGCCCCCGCGCGGCGCGCCGCGGAGATCTGCGCGCAGCGCGACCTGGGCGACGACCACCGCTCTGGCTACGTTGCTCCCGCGGACCGAGCCCGGCCCGCTGCCCCCCCGCCAACGCACAGGATCCCATGACCGAATGGCTCGACGCCGGCCCCGCCGACGAGCTCGCCCGACGCCCGCTCCAGCAGGTCCGCGTCGGCAGGCGACCCTTCGCCGTCAGCTTCGTCGACGGCGCCTTCCACGTGATCGACGGCCGCTGCAACCACGTCGGCGGCCCGCTCGGCGAGGGCGCGCTCGACGACGACGGCTACGTCACCTGCCCGTGGCACAACTGGAAGTTCCACCACGCCACGGGCTGCGGCGAGCCGGGCTACGAGGCCGACGCCGTGCCGCGCTACGAGAGCAAGGTCGAAGGCGGCCGGCTGCTGATCCGCGCCGAGGCGATCACCAAGCGCAGCAAGGCGCCGCACGAACCGCACCCGCTCACCCAGATGCGCATCCGCGGTGAAGACGGCGGGCCCGGTCCCGACGAGCCGCTGCGCGTGCTCGGCATCTCGACCACCAACATGGACGAGCAACACCCGCGCTACTCGACCTCGGACGACCTGCTGGACGAGGCGCTGCGACACGCCGACGGCCAGGGCCTGACGACGAAGCTGCTGCGGCTCAGCGAGCTCTCGTTCCGTCCCTGCGAGGGCTACTACAGCAAGTCGGCGCGAGCCTGCACGTGGCCGTGCTCCATCACGCAGATGGACCCCGACGACCAGATGGAGCGGGTCTACGAGGGCATGGTCTACTGGGCCGACATCATCCTGGTCGCGACGCCGATCCGCTGGGGTGCCGCGAGCTCGCTCTACTACAAGATGGCGGAGCGCCTGAACTGCGTGCAGAACCAGGAGACCATCGCCAACCGCCACCTGATGAAGCGCAAGGTCGCGGGCTTCGTCATCACCGGCGGCCAGGACAACGTGCAGGGCGTAGCCGGCCAGGTGCTCGGCTTCTTCGCGGAGCTGGGCTGCCAGTTCCCCCAGTTCCCCTACGTCGCCCACTCGCGCGGCTGGTCTGCCGAGGACATGGAGAACAACGTCCGCTACGTGCAGCGCAACGCCGCGCTCCGCGAGGGGGCGAGGTCGCTCCTCGACCGCTGCGTCGACACGTCAAGGGCGCTGACCGGGGGGCTGTTCGGCGCGTCGGCGCCGGCCCGCGGCGGCCGCAAGGCGCACGGCCTGGACGCGCCCGACGAGGCCTGAGCCCGCGCGCTCAGCGGACGGCCACGGTCAGCGGCAGCCGCGCGTCGCACGCGCGCGCGCAGGCGGCGGCCAGCGCCGCGTAGCCGCGCCGCGCG
>CAZTQF010000680.1:0-2196 GCA_964615255.1 uncultured candidatus Brocadiaceae bacterium
CTGAACGCCTCGCGCAGCAGCCCGCCCCACTGCTTCTTGATCCGCCCCACTTCTTGCCCCTGGAACATCAGCCGGAAGGTGCCGCGCCCGAGCAGCAGCATGGGCCCGACGATCTCCATGACCTCCTCGCCGGCTGCGTTCTCCACGACGAGCCGTCGAGACAGCCACGTGAACCGGCGCTCGACGGCGCCCAGGCGGCGGTCGCCCTCGAACACCTCCATGCGCTGGAAGAACCAGCGGAACGGCTTCTCGCCGCGGCCGAGCGGGGTGCCCTGGTTGTCGTAGATGTGGATCGTCGCCTTGCGGCAGTGGCCCAGGAACTGCCGGCCGAGCATGGCGCCGAAGCCCCCGCTCTCCTCCGCGGCCAGCCCGATCGGCCGCCCGTCCTCGTCGCGCAGCTCGAACTTGTTGCGCGACTCGAACCCGACCAGGATCTCCCCCCACTCCTTCTTCTGCTGCACGAGGATGCGGGAGCGATCGGCGACGACGGCGTCCAGACTCATAGCGCCATGGTGGCGCGCGGAGCGCGGTGACGCCAGGAGAAGCAGCCTCGACGCTTTGGCCGCCGCTGCGCGTCGCTATGCTGCTCGCCCGATGTCCGCTCCGTCCGACTCCGCGCCGCTCTCTCAGCACTCGCACAACCCGCGCATGTCACAGGGCGGCAAGCTGTCCTTCCGGAGCCGAGTGCAGGAGCTGGACGACGAGCCCGGCGACCGACTGGTGCTGGGCGGCGACGACCCGCCGACGCTCGACGACCTCATGCCCGAGGGCTTCGCCGACGTCGAGATCGAGATCGGCCCCGGCAAGGGCGCGTATCTGCTCGCAGCGACCCAAGCCAAGCCGGACACGTTCCTGCTCGGGATCGAGGCCGCCGCAGGCTACGCCAGCCTCGCCGCGACCAAGCTCAAGGAGAGCGGCCGGACCAACGGGGTGTTCCTGGTCGACAACGGCAAGCTGTTCTTGGAGGACCGCGTGCAGCCGGGCGCGCTCGCGGCCGTGCACGTCTACTTCCCGGACCCGTGGCCCAAGCGACGCCACCGCGGCAGGCGCTTCTTCACCGAGGACGTCCCGCGCACGCTGGCCCGCGCCATTCGGCCGGACGGCTACTGCCTGATCGCGACCGACAACGCGGGCTACGCCGGACAGGTCGCCAGGGTCATGGGCAACACGCCGCTCTTCGAGCGGGACGAGGAGGAAGAGCAGCGACGGATCGCGCTCGGTCCAGGCCACGCCTTCTCGCCGACGAACTTCGAACGCAAGTACATCGAGCAGGGGCGCGTCATCCGCCGCTACGCGTTCCGCAGGCTCCCCGAGGCGACGCGATGAGCCGCTGGGTGGACGCGGCGCCGGTCGCCGAGATGACGTTCGACCCGGGCTTCGCCGTGCACGTCGAAGGACGGTGGCTCGCCGTGTTTCCGCACGCCGGCGGCTACCGGGTGATCGACAACGCCTGCCCGCACGCCAGCGCGCCGCTCTGCGACGGCACGCTGCTCGACGGCAAGGTGATCTGCCCGCTGCACCTCTGGGAGTTCGACCTCACCTCTGGCGCCTGCGACGTCGGCCCCGACTGGTCGGTGACGACCTACGACGCCCGCGTCCAGGCAGGCGTGCTGCAGGTCGCGCTGCCGAGCTGATCCGGCCGCCCCAGACGACCTTCGCACTGCTCCTCGCCGACCGTTAGCATGCTCGCCGCATGACGGACGGCATCGCAGGTGATCGCTACGACAAGATGAAGGCGCTGCGCGAGGCGGGCACGGACGTGTTCCCGGCTCGCGTGCCGAAAGGGGTCTCGGTCGCGTCCGTGCTCGACGACTTCGACGCCAAGGTCGGCCAGATCGTGACGGTCGCCGGGCGGCTGTCGCAGGTCCGGGACTTCGGCAAGCTGCGCTTCTCCCACCTGACCGACCGCAGCGGCGCCATCCAGATCGGCTTTCAGCGCGACCACCTGCCCGCGTTCTGGCCGGACCGCAAGAAGGTCGAGAGCAACGACCTCGTCAGCGTCACCGGCGAAGTCGGCCTGACGCAGAAGGGCGAGAAGACCGTCTGGGCCAAAGAAGTGGTGCTCGCGTCCAAGGCGCTGCGCCCGGCGCCCGAGAAGTGGCACGGCCTGCAGGACACCGAGCAGCGCTACCGGATGCGCTACGTCGACCTGTTCGCCAACCCGTCGGTGGCCCGAGCCCATGTGGTGCTGCCCGC
>CAZTQF010000681.1:0-2194 GCA_964615255.1 uncultured candidatus Brocadiaceae bacterium
TTCCTGGAGTCCTACGGCCAGGTCGCCGTGACCGAGCCAGACAGCGACCGCCCGCTCTCGAAGACCTACGTGAAGGTCTTCGCGCGCATGCCAGGCGGCGCGGTGAGGTTTCACAAGGACGGCTACACCGACCTGCGGGGCAGGTTCGACTACGTCAGCCTCTCGGACGACCCCAACCGGGGCGCGTCCCGCTACGCGGTCCTGGTGCTCGACGAGCGGCGCGGCGCCGTCATCCGCGAGATCAGCCCGCCAGCGCGCTGACGCCTGGCGCGATGGCCACAAAAAAACGCGGCCGATCCATCGGCCGCGTCTCAGGTGTGCGGGGGACGTGACGTCTCAGGGGCTAGGAGCCGCCGCGGCCGAACTTCGGACCGCCGCTCGCGCCGTTGCTCGGCTTACCCTTCGACTTGCTCTTGCTCTTACGAGGCCGACCGGCCTTGTTGCCACTGTTTCAACCTGCTCACTCGCTCGGGAGCGGCAGGCCCTGGAGGTCCTCCATCTCCATGCGCGCGAGCCGCACGGCGGCCTCGAGGTCCTCTTGGTGCAGCGTCTTCTCTGACTCACTGCCGGCCTGCTCCGCGAGCAGCCGCCAGTTCTGGCGCGCGGCCTCGATCTCCGGCTCCCAGACCTTGCGGTCGAGGCCCTCGAGCCGCATCAGCCACGTCTTGTAGAACTGCGCGCGGGCCAGCGCCTGACGCGCGTCGCGGAGGAGGGTCGGATCCGACCCTTCGTCCGCCTGCATCTGCTCGACCAGCGTCGCCAGCTCGTCGCGCGCCTCGATCAGCCCCTCGGACTGCATGCGCGCCTTGTTGAGCTCGATCTGGAGGCGCTGCGCGACGCGGACGTCGAAGGCCTCGGGGTCCTTGGGCAGCGACTCCAGGGCGGCTTCGTACTCGCGGATCGCGAGCTTCCAGTCGCCCTCGCTCGCCGCCTGGTGGGCCGACGCGAGGACCGCCTCCGTCGCCTCCAGGGCGACGCGGTCCTGCCCCGGTCCTTCGTGATAGGCCCAGGCGCCCACGGGGAGCACGAGCCATCCGACCAGCACGATTCTGCGCATGATGAGTCCTCTCGGAGAGGGTGGCGCGTCGACCATCGACGCCTGATCGAGTCTATCGGCGATCCGCGGGGCCAGGGGCGACCCTGCCAGAAAACTTCCCGTCCACAGCACCCCGGCGGGCCCAGGCCCCGTCGACACACCACGCACCGAGGGCTCCGCACGCGTAGGCGAACAGATCTGCGGCCTGGAATCCCTGCCCCAGCATGAGCGCCCCGACCCTGGTCGAGCGTAAGCCCTGCAGCCAGGGCCAGCTGAGCAGCTGCGAGGCCTCGACGGCCGCGCTCGCCGCCAGCGCTGCCCAGGCGAGCTTCGCCCCCTGCGCTGCGGGCGCGAACAGCGCGAGCGCGAAGAACGCCGCGACGGTGTAGAGCGCATCGCCGACGTGCTCGGCGAACACGCCGGGAAGAGGGAAGCGCCGCGACAGGAGCCCGAGCGCCGTGACGATCGCCAGCGCGACGGTCGTGACGGCGCGACGCCGCGCCCGCGTCGGACCGGGGCTCGCCTCAGCCAACTTCGACGACCTGGTCGGCGTTCGCCGCGACGAAGCGGTCCGCGTAGCCCTCGTTACCGAACTCGTAGTCGACGACGTCGTCCTTCACGGTCAGGTCGAAAGCTGGCGGCCGAAAGATCGACCAGAGGATGTAGGGCAGCAGCCCGACGACGACGGCGACCAGGACGATCAGCTTGTTCCACTGCCGGCCGAGGTCGAGCTGTTTCAGCCAGGGATAGATCGAGACGACGACCGCGCTGGTGAGGCCGACCATCAGCAGCCATTCGAGCCGCTTGCGCCACCGGACCGCGGGCCGGCACCGATCGCAGATCGGGACCTCGCAGCGCACGCGCTTGCGCAGCAGCCACAGCCAGAAGAAGAACAGCTGCCCCCAGGAGAACCGGCTGCCGTAGAAGGTAATCAAGCCCGGGCGGTCCGAGAGGCAGCGCGCGCAGAACGGCGGGAAGACCGGCTCGACGTCCTTGGGCACGCTCACGTCGGTCGAGAACGGCATCGGACGGTTCAGGCCGCGCTCCGCCCCAAAAGGACGCCGGGTCGCCAGCTGGAGCCGACGTAGTGCAGCAGCACGGGCAGCAGCGCCAGGATCAGCGAAGAGAGCAGGACGGCCAGCAGCGCGTACTCCCGGA
>CAZTQF010000682.1:0-2188 GCA_964615255.1 uncultured candidatus Brocadiaceae bacterium
CCTGTTCGTCGACTGGTACCAAGGTCGGATCGGCCAGGTCTCCGACGCAGCGGGTTCGAACGCGACGATCGCGCCGACGCTGATCGACTACGCCGCGAGCAGCGTGAGCGCCACGACGCTCCAGTTCGTGCCCGGCGCGAACGCGAGCGGCGCGGTCTACGAGCCCTTCCAGCCTGCGCGCGGCACCCTGCTCGTCCACGAGACCGACTACGTGGCGGTCAGCAGGCTCCGTGCGCTGACCGCCGCGCGCCCGACGCTCGCCGCCTCGGCCGCAGCGCCCGTGCCCGCAGGACCGTTCTCGCTGACCGTCACGGCGGGCCCCGCGGGCGGACTCGGCCTCCTGCTGCTGGAGCCGATCGCTGCGCTCGGCCCGTTGACGCTCGCCTTGCCCGGCCTGCGCCAGCCGCTGCTGCTGGACGGCGCCCTGCTCGGCTCGACCTCGCTCGTCCCGGTCACGTTCGACGGCGCAGGCGTCGCGACGGTCCCGCTGAACAACCCCGGCTTCGCCCAGGGCCTCGATGTCACCGCCCAGGTGGCGTTCGTCTCGGCCGCTTCCGTCCTCGGCTCGTCGACGGCGCTGGCGCTGCAGGTCGGGCCCTAGCTGCCCGCGACACAGAGGTGTTACAGCCTGTTGCTGTCGGCAATTCAGGCTCTTCGGCGTATGCAGATGGCGGCGGGTAAGCCGCCTCGATCCTGATGCAAAAGCAAACCGTCGTTCTCTTGCTGGTCGCCCTCGTCGGCGTCGGCGCCGCGATCTTCCTGGCGCCCGGCTCCACAGGCGACATGCCTGCCCCTGTGATGCAGTGGGACACTGGCGACGAGGTGGACGGTGCCCAGGAGGAGGCGGCCGAGACCGGGGAGGTCCAGACGGCCTCGTTCGAACGCACCGAGGCAGAGGTGACGCCCGGGGCTCCGGTCCCGACGGAGGCCGGCGAGCGGATCGACGCGCTGCTGCGCGGCCGGGTCATCGACAAGTTCGGTGGACCGGTGGCGGGCGCGAAGGTCTGGATGGAGATCGGGCAGAGTCGCCAGCAGGGCGGCGGTCCCGGCGGCCGCGGCGGCCGCGGCGGACGCGGCGGCGGGCGGTCGCGCCGCATCCCCGAGCCAGTCGTCACCAACGACCAGGGGCTGTTCGCGTTCCAGGGCCAGGCCTTCCGCAACCTCCGGGTGACGCTGCAGGTCAAGAGCGACCAGCACGCGGTCGGACTGTTCGAGAAGGACATCGGCGACATCCGCCAAGGCCAGGCCGCTCCCGAGGTGGAGGTCGCGCTCGGCGACCTGCAGCTCAAGTCCGGCGGCGTCGTCCGCGGCCGCGTGACCGACCTCGGCGGCAACGCGGTGCTCGGCGCCGCGGTGACCCTGGAGCCAGACTTCCGCAACCGCCTCCGCTGGCAGCGCAACCGCAGCGACCTGCTGCCGCCGACGACGACGGACGCCAACGGCTTCTACGTCTACTCCAACGTGCCCGAGGGCAGGTTCGCGGTGACCGTGCTCGCCAAGATGCACACGCCGGGCCGGTCGGAGACCTTCGAGGTCGAAGAGGACGCGACCGTCGAGGTGCCCGACATCGCACTCGGTCCGGGCTACGAAGTCACCGGCATCGTCCGCGACGCGCGCGGCGAACCGGTCGCCAAGGCCAACGTACGCCTGCGGGCGTCGCTGAGCCAGAACGCCGCGCCTGCGCAGCAGCCTCCCGGGCGCGAAGAGCGCGGGCGGGGCGGCCGCGGCGGACGCGGCGGGTTCCGCGGCATGGCGATGTTCGGCGGCCGCGACCACCGAACCGAGACCGACGAAGAGGGCCGGTTCCTGATCGAGCACCTGCCCGGCACGCTGATGGAGCTGGAGGTGCGCGCCGAGGGGTTCTTGACCTACGAGGAAGACGAGATCGACCCGCGGACCGGCCGGCCGATCTACGTCACGCTGCAGGACGGGCTGCGGATCACCGGCCTCGTGCAGACGCCGGACGGGCTGCCGCTGACGAGCTACGCGGTCCAGGCGCGGCGCCTCCGCGGCCTGCCCGATCCGAGCCAGCCGCAGGTCGACTTCAACTCGCTGTGGTCGAAGATGAGCGACCCGAACCTCTCGGACGAAGGCCGCCGAGACCTGATGCGCCAGATGCGCAGCGCGCGCGACCAGTTCACGCGCCAGTTCGGCGATCGCGGCGGTCCGGGCGGCGGCCGCGGCGGAC
>CAZTQF010000683.1:0-2178 GCA_964615255.1 uncultured candidatus Brocadiaceae bacterium
TCGCTCCAGCTCCACGTCGGCTTCGAAGGAGCCGTCCGCCAGCGTGCACGCGACCCCATCGGGCAGGAGGCCTGCGAGCGTCGCCGCGTTGAGGCCCGCCGCGCGCAGGCGACCCTTGGCGTTGAGCTGTGACGGGGTGCGCTGGAGCCTCGCGTCGAGCTCCAGCCCGGCGGCGGGCGCGTCGAGCAGGCCGACGCGCGCGGAGACGTCGACGGGCGCGTCGAGCGATGCCTGGGGGCCGACCTGCACGTCTGCGCGCAGCGCGCGCGCGGCCCCTGCCGACGTCGCGTCCGTCCAGCGGAGCACGGCGCCGCGCAGCGAGAGCGCGCCGTGCTGGACCGGCGATGCGGCGGCCGCAGGTCCCGCCGCTGCTGGCGCCGGCGCTGGCTCAGGCGCCGCCGCGAGCTGGAGCCCCGCGACCTGCAGCTCGCCCGCTTCCTGCCGGTGCACCAAGACGTCGAGCCCGCGCGCGTCCCATGCGCCGAGCTGCAGCGCGCCGCGGTTCGACGCCAGGTCGGCTGCCCGCAGCTGCTCCAGCGCCAGCCAGGACGTCTCGCCGTCTGTCAGACGGAGGCCCCGAACCTCCAGATCGAGCTCCTGGTCAGGCTGGGTCCGCCAGTCGGCGACGGCTTCGAAGTCGAGCGCGCCTTCGCGGAGGACGCTCGCCAGGCCCGCGTCTTCGAGCCAGGGCGCCAGCCTTGCGAGCGTCACGCCGCGCGCGCCGACGTCGACCTGCACGGCGGCGCCGTCGGCGCGAGGCGCGAGCGAGAGCGAGGCGCGGCACGAGCGGAGCACGCCCGGCGCTGCGAAGCGGACCGCGACGCGGCCGGGCGGCGCGTCCACGCCGAACGCGAGCGCGTCGCCGCGCACGTCCACGCCGGTCAGCTGCAGGGTCGCCTCGGGGCCGCGCGTCGCGTCGGTGTACGAGACCTCGGCGCCCTGCCAATCGAGCGCGCCGACCCGCACCCGCGGCAGCGCGCGCGCGGCAGCCGAGCTGTCTGCCGCAGGGCGCGCGGAGGAGCCGCCGGGCGAGTAGGAGATGCCGGCGGTCGACCAGGCGCCGTCGCCGTCCCGGCGCAGTTCGAGCGCCGGACCTGCGATCTCGACGCGCTCCACCAAGACCGCGTCGTCGTCGAAGCGCAGGTCCTGGATCGCGAGCCTGGGGAGCGCGAGCGCGGTCCCGCTCCGGGTCGAGACAGCGAGGTCGGTGACGCCCAGCGTCAGCGAATCGCCGAGCTCGACGTCGACCGCGCCGCGCAGGTCGACGCCGGTCTCCGGCAGGCGTAGGCCGACGGCGTCGAGCTCGTCGCGCAGGGATCCTGCGGCGACCGCGCGCGCGTCGAGCGCGCCGGACACCGACGCGTGCGCCACGCCGAGCTCGAGCGACGCGTCGCGGAGGCCCAGCTCTTCGACGAATCCCGCGAGCCGACCGCTGGCGCTCAGCGGCGTTCGCCAGCCCGTCGCCGCGGGCGCGGAGGGGCCGAACGTCGTCGCGACGCGGGCGCGCTCGACGTCGCCGGCCGCGAGCGACAGCGTCAGCTCCCCGCTCAGCGAGGGCATCCACGACTCGTCCCCCCGGAGCTGCGCGCGCACGGTCCCGTCGAGGTCGAGGTCCGCCACGCGCGGCGCGCCGAGCCGCTCGAACGCGCGTTCGGGCAGCGTCCACGGGCTCGGGCGCACGCCGCGGGCTTCGGCGCGCAGCTCCAGCTCGGCGTCGTTCGCCCCGGCGCGGGCGCGGGCGTCGACGCGGAGCTCGTCACAGATCCCGGGGAGCGCGACGCGCAGCGTGGCGGTGCTCGCTTGTGTCGGCGCGCCGAGATCGCAGACCTCGAGGTCCAACGAGCCGCGTTGCGTGACCGGCGCGCCGCCCCGTTCGTCGACGTAGGTCACCTCGAGGTCGTGCACCCGGAGCGACTCGATCGTGAACGGCAGCCGCAGGTCCAGCGGCTCGGCTGCTGGTTCCTCCAGGGGCTCTTCGGGGAGCGCGACGTCTGGCTGTTGGGACCAGCGCGCCGGGAGCCGGAGCGCGCCTTGTGCGTCGCGGGTGAGGTGCAGCGCTGCGCCGGCTGTGCCGAGGTCGACGACGTGCAGGTGGCCGGACAACAGGGCAGCCGTGGAGACGTCGCAGAACAGGTCCTGGGCCGAGAGCAGCGGCGGTTGTTCGGGGCCGGCGTGCGC
>CAZTQF010000684.1:0-2177 GCA_964615255.1 uncultured candidatus Brocadiaceae bacterium
TGGAAAGCGCAGCCCCGAACCGCCAGAGTCCCCGGCCATGGATTTTCGTGGCCGCGTATTCCTGGCGCCCCTGACCAAGGGCGGCAACCTGCCGTTTCGGCGCCTGTGCCTCGCGCACGGGGCCGAGGTCACCATGGGCGAGATGGCCTACGCCTACCAGGTGCGCAAGCGCAGCAAGAGCGAGCTGGCCTTGCTCCGCAAGCACGACGAGGAGACGTGCTTCGGCGCCCAGCTCGCGGCATCTCGCATCGACGACGCGGTCGCCGCGGGCAACGCGGCCGCGGAGCGCGGCGCGCAGTGGGTCGACCTCAACTGCGGCTGCCCGATCCACGACGTCGTGCGCCGTCGGATGGGCGCGACGCTGCTGCAGAAGCCGCACAAGCTGGCGCGGCTCGTCGAGGGCATGGTCCAAGGGATCCAGGTGCCGGTCACCGTCAAGATCCGGCTGGGCTGGTCCGAGGACGACTACAACGCGAGCGAGGTCGCGCGCGTGTGCGAGGAGGCCGGCGCGCAGGCGATCGGCATCCACGGCAGGACCCGCGAACAGCGCTACTCCCGCGCCGCGGACTGGGACGAGATCGCGCGGGTCGCGGCGGAGCGGACGGTCCCGGTGATCGGCAACGGCGACCTGCTGACGTGGTTCGAGACGCACGAGCGCTGGGAGCGGAGCGGCGTCGACTCGGTGATGATCGGGCGCGGCGCGTTGATCAAGCCGTGGATCTTCCGCGAGATCGCGCAGCGGCAGGCATGGGAGCCCGACGCGCGCGAGCGGCTGGGCGTCTACCACGACCTCGCGCTCAAGATGAAGCAGCACTTCCGTGACGACGAGCGGGGTCGAGAGCGCGCGATGCGCTTCTTGCCGTGGCACTTCGGGTTCTTCTGCCGCTATCGGCCGCTGTCGGGCGAGCGGTGGGAGGCGGCGAGCCGCGAGCACCCGCTGATCCAGACGCGCATGGTCGACGACGAGGCCGACCTGCCGCTGCTCGAGCAGGTCCTGCGCGATCCGCGCAAGGAGCTGCACGAGCGGCTCGCCGACGTGCTCTGGTCGTCTGCCGACCTAGACGAAGCCGAAGCCGGCGCGCTGCGGCTGGCCGAGGAGATGCCGCCGGAGCGCGGCGAAGCCGGCGAGGTCGCGACCGCGCACGGCTGAGCAGACTACGCGGCGGGCATCGCCGCGAGGTTGGCCAGCGCGTCGGCGTGCTCGGGCTCGAGCACGAGCGCGCGCTCGAAGCTCTCGCGCGCGTCCTCCAGCCGGCCGGCCTCGAACAAGGTCACGCCGAGCAGGTTGTAGGTGTCTGCGTCGCGGGAGCCCGCGGCGATCGAAGCGCGCACCGCCTGGGCGGCCTCCTGCATGAGGCCGAGGCCGTGCAGGGCGTTGGCCCGGAGTCGCTGCGCCAGGGCCTCGTGTCCGGTTTCGTTGCCGCGGTCATCGAGCGTAGCCAGGGCGCGCTCGGGTCGAGCGGCGGCGAGCCACGCGCGGGCCGACTCGAGCCGCAGCTCAGGGTTCGCCTCGTCCAGGCACAGCGCCGCGGCCATGGCCCGGGCGCCGTCTCCCTGCCGGCCGCCGTTGAGCGCCTCTGCGGCGGTGCGCCGCAAGGAGGCGCCGAGGTCCTGCAGGTTTCCTTCAGCGGCCGGTTGCGCGGGTGCTGTGCCGGCAGCGGTCGCGACCAGCCGCAGGTCGCGACGCGTCGCTGCGGGTTCTACGTGCGGTGCCCGCTGGCTGTAGCTCGCTGCGATCTCGGCCAGGGCCGCCTCGAGGCGTTCGCCGTGCGAATCGTGACGGTAGTGCCCGGCGACCTCGATGCCGCCTGCGCGCAGGGTCGCGCGCACGTCGGGCAGCGCGCCCGCCAGCACCATCGCCTCGGCCATCGCGCGAGGGTCCTGCGGCTCGACGAACAGCGCGTAGCGCTCGTGCCCGACCCGCGCCTGGTGGTTGCGGAAGCACGGGATGTCGGTGAGCACGCTCGGGACACCACAGGCCATCGCCTCCACCGCAGGCAGGAAGAAGCCCTCTTCGGCGCCCTTGCTGGTCCCGAGGAACACGTCCAGCGAGCGGTAGAAGTCGCCCATCTGGTCGGGGCGCAGCTGCTGGTGCCACTCGACCGGGAACGTCGCGTCCTGCTCTTCCGGCGTCGGTGGTTCGGTCGAGGCGCGGACCAGCACCAGCTCTTGGCCGG
>CAZTQF010000685.1:0-2171 GCA_964615255.1 uncultured candidatus Brocadiaceae bacterium
AGGCCGCCGCCGACCGCCGCCGCGCCGCCGCGGCCCTCGCGGTCGCCGACGTCCGCCACGCCGTCGCGTACGGATGGCCGCAGCCAAGCCAGCAGGAGGAGAACCGATGAGCAACGTCGACCTGTCCGCGCTCCGCATCGACGAGTCCAGCGCCGCCGTGCCCAAGCGCCCGCTCGGGCCGCGGCTGCTGGTCGTCGGCGTCATCGCGCTCACGCTCGCCGTGGCCGGGACTTTCCTCTGGCCGCTGCTCGCGCCGCCGCGCGCGGTGCGCACCGCGGCGATCCACGCGGTGGCCGACCAGGGCAAAGGCGGCGCCCGCGCCGCCACCGCGACGACCGAAGCGGTCGGGTGGGTCGAAGCCGACCCGTTCCCCCACGTCGTCCGGCCGCTGGTGAGCGGCCACATCGAGACGCTGGAGGTGCTCGAGGGCGCGCACGTCAAGGCAGGCGAGACGGTCGTCGCGAGGCTCGCGAGCGCGGCGCTGCAAGCCGCACACGAGCGCGCCGTCGCCGCCGTCGGCGAAGCCGAGGCCGCCGCCACCCGCGCCGGCGCCGACCTGCAACTCGCTGAGGAACGCCTGCAGCAGAACGGCCAGAACGCGCTGCGCGTCGCCGACGCGAGGACCCGCGTGGCTGCCGCCACCACCAAGGCCTCGGCGGCCGAAGCCGACCTGCAGCAAGCGCGGGCAAAGGCCGCCGCTGCGGCAGCGACCGCGACGGCGCAGGAGCGCCTGGCAGAGGCCGGCGAGAGCCACCCGGTCGCGCTCGAGCGCGCCCGCGCCGACGCCGCAGCAGCGGACGCAGCCGTCGCGTCGAAGCAACGCATGCTCGACGGCCTCAACGTCGAGCTGCGCGAGCAGCGCGCAGCCCTCGAGCTCTCCGACCAGCTGGCGAAGGACCCCGTCGACCTCCGCGGCGCAGTCGCGCAAGCCTCGGCCGACGTCCTCCAGGCAGAAGCCAAGCTGGAGAAGGCGCGCGCCGAGCTGCGCATCGCCGAGCGGGAGCGGGACTGGGCCGTCGTGCGCTCCCCCGTCGACGGGGTCGTGCTCCGCCTCGAGGCAGAGCCCGGTGACATGGTCGGACACGGCGCGACCGGCGTCGTCACGCTCTACGACCCCGACAAGCTGCGCGCGCGCATCGACGTTCCGATCGACTCGCTCGCCGGCATCTTCGAGGGCCAGGAGGTCGAGGTGACCTCCGAGGCGATCGGCGACGCGGTCGTGCGCGGCGTCGTGCAGCGGCTCCAGCACGAGACCGACATGCTGAAGAACACGCTGCAGGTGAAGATCGGACTGATCGACCCGCCGGCGCTGCTGCGACCCGAGACGCTCTGCCGCGCGCGCTTCCTGGCAGGCTCCGACGAGGACACCGAAGGCAGCACCCGCGCGATCTCGGCGTTCCGCGTCCCCAAGGAGTCGGTCCGAGGAGGGCAGGTGTTCGTCTACGACCCGTCGACGCGACGGGCGCGCGCGGTGGCCGTCGAGGTCACCGGCGAGCAGGGCCAGGGCGCGGTCGTGCGCGGCGCCCTCTCCCCCACCCAGCGGGTCGTGCTCGACCCGGTCGCAGACGGCGAGGCCGTCACGGAGGCACAACGATGAGCTTGATCGAGCTTCGCAACGTCACCAAGACCTTCACCTCGGGCGCCGAGTCCGTGACGCCCGTCGCAGGCCTCGACTTCGACGTCGAGGCGGGCGAGTTCGTCTGCCTGATGGGGCCGTCCGGGAGCGGCAAGACGACGCTGCTGCACATGCTGGCGGGCATCGACCGGCCCACCGACGGCTCCGTCGTGGTCAACGGCGAGCGCGTGCACGAGCTCGCGCCGAGCCAGCTCGCGAAGTGGCGCACGCGCGCCGTCGGCTACGTGTTCCAGCGCAGCCACCCTCGCTGTCACAGCCAGGATGGCACATCGGCAGTGAAGCGCGTTACAGGGGGAGGGAAGGGGGCGGGGGCGCACCTGAACCGCTCGTTGTATGCTCCTCAGAATCGCTACCCGTCTGGCTCCCAGAGGTACCTTCGTCGCGTGAATCAACCCCACCGCATGCGTCCTCGCCTTCGTCCTTGCGCTGTGCTACGTCGTGGTCTGTACTGCGTTCGTGATCGCCATCCTTGACAATTTTGGAGACAATCTTCTCCACCTCTTGTGGGTTTGCAGGAGCGCTGGGCGTCCGACCC
>CAZTQF010000686.1:0-2170 GCA_964615255.1 uncultured candidatus Brocadiaceae bacterium
CATGATGACGCGCACGTCCGCGGCGGACTACGTCAAGGACGGCATCCACATGAACAGCGTCGACACCGGCTGGGTGACGGACGAGGACGACTTCGCCCGGACAGTCGAGAAGGAAGAGGCCCAGCGCTTCGCGCCGCCGCTGGACTCCGTCGACGGCGCCGCGCGCTGCGTCGACCCGATCTTCGTCGGCTTCAACACCGGCCGTCACTGCTGGGGTCAGTTCCTCAAGGACTACGAGCCCGCGCCGTGGTAGCGCAGCCCGAGGACCCGTCGGCGCTGTTGGCGCAGGTGCACGTCGTGCTGCTGCGGCCGCGGTGGGCCCGCAACCTGGGCAGCGTGGCGCGCGCGATGAAGAACTTCGGGCTGCCGCGGCTGACGATCGTCGAGTCGCAGATCGGCTCCTGGAGCGACGCGTGGCAGATGGCGGTGCACGCGGACGACGTGCTCGAGGCCTCGGTCCAGACGGATGACCTGGAGGGGGCGCTCGCCGACGCGGCGTGGGTGGTGGGGACCACCAACAATCCGCCGGGCTCGGTCCAGGTGCTCACGCCACGCGAGGTGGCCGAGGAGGCTGCGCGGCGCGGGCCGCCGACGCTGCTGTTCGGCGGGGAGATCAACGGGCTCGACCCCGCCGAGCTGCTGCGGTGCCACGCGGTCTCGGTCGTGCCGACAGCGCCCGAGCAGTCCTCGTTGAACCTCGCGCAGGCGGTCTGTGTCTACGGGGCGGAGCTGTTCGCGGCGTGCGGTCGCGCTGCGCTCGGGGAGCCGCCGCGCGAAGACGCCGCCTCGACCGAGCTGCTGCAGCAGCTCGAGCGGCTGCTCGCGCACGCGCTCGGGCAATCGCAGTGGGCCAAGGCCAACCGGCCGAAGAACGCGGTCGGCCAGCTGATGCAGCCGCTCTACCGCGCCGGGCTCACGCAGCGCGAAGCGCACGCCTGGATGTCGGCGATGGGCAAGATCTGGCGGCCGCGCGACGCCGACGACGCGTAGTTCCAGGGGCGGGAACCGTCCGTGCCGCGGGCGGGACGGACGCGGCTCACGGCGCGCTCGGGCGGCAGCCGATGTCGGTTTGTCGCGCGATGGGACCTCGTCGTCCCGGGCGCCGACAGGTCACCGGACCCGCGCACCGCAGCATGGACATCTTCAGCATCGTCGGCCTCGTGCTCGCCTTCGTCGGCGTGATCGGGGGCATGATCCTCGAGGGCGGCCACCCAGGAGAGCTGCTGCAAGTCACGGCGTTCTTGATCGTGATCGTCGGCTCGCTCGGCGCGACGCTCGTCGCGACCGTGCCGTCCGACGTCGGTCACGCTGTCCGCGCGCTCAAGCGCGTCTTCCTGCCGGGCAAGTACGACTTCCACGGCCTGATGGACAAGATCCTCGAGCTCGCGAACCTCGCGCGCCGGGAGGGCCTGCTCGCGCTCGAGACCTACGCCAACAGCGGCGAGGGCGACCGCTTCTTGGTCAAGTGCCTGACGCTCGCCATCGACGGCAGCTCGGCCGAGGCGATCCGTGAGACCGTCGAGGTCGACATGCACATCGCCGAGGAAGACCAGAAGGCGGGCATGAAGTTCTGGGAGACCTGGGGTGCGCTGGCGCCGACGGTCGGGGTGCTCGGCGCCGTGCTCGGCCTGATGCACGTGATGTCGGTGCTCGACCAGCCGGCGCTGATCGGCCCGGGCATCGCGGTCGCGTTCGTCGCGACCGTCTACGGCGTCGGCTTCGCCAACGTCGTCTGCCTGCCGATGTCCTTCAAGCTCAAGCGGCACGTCGAGCACGACCAGCTGCTCAAGAGCATGGTGCTGGAGGGCGTCGTCGGCATCCAGTCGGGGATCGCGCCGGGCGCGCTCCGCAGCAAGCTGAAGGTCTACGCCGACAGCCACGGCGGAGGACACAAGAAGGGCTGACGCGCGCCTGCCGCGCTGCACCGATGGCCAAGAAGCACAAGCACGAAGAGCACGTCAACCACGAGCGGTGGGTCATCTCCTTCGCGGACATGATGACGCTGCTGTTCGCGCTGTTCGTCGTGCTCTATGCGATGGGCGTCCAAGACCTCGAGAAGCTCAAGAAGCTCAAGAAGTCGATCCAGTTCGCCTTCAACATCGAGGGGTCCGGCAAGACCAAGGACGAGGGGATCTTCGAGAAGGTCTCGGGGGCGGGCGACGTGCAGCTG
>CAZTQF010000687.1:0-2169 GCA_964615255.1 uncultured candidatus Brocadiaceae bacterium
GCAGCGCCCTGGAAGCTGCGCAAGGACCCGGACAAGGCCTCCGAGCTGCAGGACTGCTGCACCGTGGTGCTCAACCTGTTCCACCAGATCATGGTCTACCTGGCGCCGGTGCTGCCCGAGCTGAGCGGGAAGGCGGGCGCGCTGCTCGGCAGCGACATGGGCGCGTGGGACCTGGCCCAGACCCCGCTGGCCGGACGGCCGATCCAGAAGTTCACGCACATGATGGCGCGCGTCGAAGCGGCCAAGGTCGAAGAGATGTTCACGCCCGAAGAGCCCACGCCGCAGAGCCCCACCCTCGACAAGGAGCCGCTGGCGGACGAGATCACCATCGACGACTTCCTGAAGGTCGACCTGCGCGTGGCCGAGGTGCTCGAGGCCGCGCACGTCGACGGCGCAGACAAGCTCCTGCAGCTGAGGCTGGGGCTCGGCGGAGACGTACAGCGCAACGTGTTCGCCGGCATCAAGAGCGCGTATGAGCCGGAGCAGCTCGTCGGGCGCCTCGTGCTCTACGTCGCCAACCTCAAGCCGCGCAAGATGAAGTTCGGCGTCAGCGAGGGCATGGTCGCGGCTGCCGGCACCGACGGCGAGATCTACCTCATGTCGCCCGACAGCGGGGCGGCGCCGGGACAGCGTCTCCACTGAGCGACGGCGCTCGAATGAGCTCTGGGGCCGTTTGACCGGAGTCGGCGGCCGCGCGCCCGCAGTAGGAACCGTACATGGAAATGGGCTCGGCGATCGCCGAGCCCATTTCCCGTCGTCGACGAAGAGTCGCTACCCGGGGGTCGCGACGCTCCGCGAGAAGATCACTTCTTCGCGGCCTTTTTGGCCGGCGCGCGCTTGGCGGCCTTCTTCTTGGTCGCCTTCTTCGCAGCCTTCTTCGCGGGCTTCTTCGCGGTCTTCTTCGCGGCCTTCTTCGCCGTCTTCTTAGCCTTCTTCTTGGCAGCCATAGCTTGGTCCTTGTTAGGGTTGTTTGTGGAGACCGGTTCGAGATCCGCGGATGCGAACCCACCAAGTTCCGGCCGCAGGAGAGATCGGCAATCTCCGGATGGGAATTCACCGGAACCGCCGCTGCCATCAGGAGATAGTGACAAGACGGCCCGGCGAATTGCATTGCCAATCCCTAGGAAATACCCAGGATCAAGCTCTCTCGACCGACTTTAGAATCTCTCGGCCGCTGCCCGGCGCGAAGGACTTTTTTTCTTTTTGATTGCCCCCCGACCGGCCCGAACGGCGGCTCCGAGGCGCTGCCGCCCCCTGAGAAGACCGGCCCAAAACCGCAGCGAGCCACGCACGACCTCGGCCGTGCGTGGCTCGCTGGACGAGCGCTTCGTCGATCGCTGCGGACCGACTGCGTCAGTCGAACAGGTTGTCGAGCTTGCTCTTGGCGTCCGAACCAAACTCCTCGTCGAGCAGCGCATCCGGCGGCTCGCGGCGCAGCGCTTCGAGGTAGATCGCGGCGAGCTTCTTCGCCGTCTCGCCGGCGTACAGACGCACCATGCCGACGGTCGTCCGGTCGTCGAACAGGATGGTCAACAGGGTGCGGTCGCCGACGAGCGACAGCTGGATGTTGTCCCGCTCGCCTTGGTGGAACATCGCGGTGAACTCGTCCTCGCCGAGCAACCGCGCCATCTCCTTGGTCGCGGCGAAGGACCCTGCGACGAGCGCTGAGATCGTGTCGATGTCGACCGTACGCAGCTCGCCGCGCTTGGTCACGAGGTGCCCTTCCTTGTCGATCAGGAGCGCGCACTTGGCGCCCGAGAGCCTCAGGAACTCGGTCAGCAGCCGGTCGATGCGATCGATGTCCTCCTTGTAGAAGGTCAGGCGATCGTGCCGCAGCCGCTGGTTCTGCGACATCGTGTCGTGGTTGGACATGTCTTGCTCCCGGACCTAGGCGTTGCCGTAGACGATGTAGGCCACGCCGGCGGCGGCGGCCAGCAGCGCGACCGTCAGCCCGACAACGAGCCCGACGCCGTTTCGCTTGGGCGCGGCCGCGGCGGGCGGCCTCGCCTGGGCGCGGCGGCCCGCGACCTTCGGACGCGGCGCCGGCTGGCCGGCGGCTGCGGGGCGACGGCGGCGCGGCGCGCCGGACAGACCGGCGGGCCTCGCGGCAGCCGGGCGCGCGGCGGGACGCTTGGGCGCCTGGCGCTGCGGCTGCGAGGCCGCCGCCGC
>CAZTQF010000688.1:0-2165 GCA_964615255.1 uncultured candidatus Brocadiaceae bacterium
ATCCCGATGCTGCTCGAGCTCGGCGCCGAGCGCCTCCACTACGTCTCGTGCGATCCGCAGACGCTGGCGCGCGACCTGCGCCAGTTCGTCGACGGCGGCTACGAGCTCTTGTCGGTCGAGGCCGTCGACATGTTCCCGCAGACCTACCACGTCGAGTGCGTCGCGCGCCTGCGGCGCAAGGACGCGTGATCGAGACGCGCTTCGTCGACGTCGGGACCGACGGGCCGCGACCGGCCCGGCTCGCCGTGCACCTGGCCGGCGAAGGCCCGCTCGCGGTGCTGCTGCACGGCTTCCCGCTCGACCACCGCATGTGGCTGGGCGTCATGCAGGGCCCGCTGCGATCCAAGCGCAGGCTGTGCGCGATCGACCTGCGCGGCCACGGGCAGTCGCCGTGGCGAGGCGACGCGGCGCACCCCATGGAGCTCTTGGCAGCAGACATCGTCGACGTCGTGCGCGCGCTCGAGGACGAGCCCGTGGACCTCTGCGGCCTGAGCATGGGCGGCTACGTCGCGCTCGCGCTGCTCGCCGAACACCCGGCGCTGGTCCGGTCGCTGGTGCTGACCAACACGCGCCCGTCGGCCGACACCGACGCGCAGCGCAGCGGCCGCGCCGCGTCGATCGAGCGCGCGGCCCGCGACGGCCGGGCCGCGGTCGCCCAGGCGATGCTGCCGAAGCTGACCTCCGCCGCCGTCGATCCGCTGCACGCAGCTCAGCTGCGCACCATGATCGAGGCGACCCCGACCGAGACCGTGGTGGCCGACCAGCGCGGCATGCTGCAGCGCCCGTGCCGCAGCGAGGTGCTCCGCAGCAGCCCTGCGCCGACGCTGGTCGTCACCGGCGACGAGGACGCCTTGACCCCGATGGGCGAGACCGTCGCCTGGTGCGAGGAGCTGCTCGGCCGACGCCCCGTGGTGATCGCCGGCACCGGCCACATGTCGCCGCTGGAGGCGCCGGACGCGTGGAGCGAGGTGGTCGGCGAGTTCTGGAAGTAGCGCTCAGCGACGCCGCGCGAAGCGACGTAGCTCGGTCGCGACCTCGAGCTTCGGCAGCAGGGTCGGCTCGCACTGCAGCCGGCAGGTGAAGACGGGGCCCCGGCTGGTGTAGCCGAGGTCCCAGTCCAGTTGGAACCGCATCCAGACGCCGTGCGCCAGCTCGCGCGCTTCGCTCTCGCTCCAGTCCTCGCTGGCCAGGACGCTGCGGGCCCGCGCGGCCGCGACCGCTTCGGGCGCCCCGCCGGCGATCTCAGCGACCGCGAGCAGGTTGCGCGCGCGGCCGTCCTTCACCGAGCTCCGCAGGTAGTCCAACATCGAGCGCGCAGAAGCGTGGTCGGACGCCGCCAGGGCGACCGCGAGCGGCACCAGGGCCATCGGGTCGCGGCCGCGGCCGGTGGCGGCGCGTAGGTTGACGAACCCGTCGCGGTCCACGCCGCCCGCGCCGAACACCAGCGCAGCCGAACCCGGCAGCCATGCGCCGTGCTGGACGATCGACACGGGCAGCGCTGCGAGCGCTTCACGGACCGCGCGCTGCTCCGCCGCTGCGTCGGCCGCCACCCATCGCTCGAGCAGCCCGAGGTAGCCCGCGTAGGTCTCCCCGCCGAGGTCTGCGAGGTCGCGTCGCGCCTGCACGGCGAGCGCGCGCGATCGTGCCAGCAGGTCGTCGTTCCCACCGGTCATCACACCCCAGATCACCGCGATGGTCGCGACCGAAGCCCGCTGTCGCATCAGCAGGGGCCGCTGCTGCAGCGCAGCGCCGAACGGCAGCGACAGGAAGCGGAGCGCTGTGTCGACGTCCCCTGCGCCGTCGACCATCCCCGCGAGCACGCCCGCCAGCGCCAGGGAGTAGCCCTGCGACGTCGCCGGCGCGCGCTCGCTCGCGCCGAAGCGGGCGGCGATGCGCACGGCCAGCTCCTTGCCGGAGGCCTCCGGCCAACCTGCGCCGCGGAGCTCTCGCAGCGCTGCTGCGGCCGGCGACGGGTCGCCTGCGACGGCCTCGTCGAGCTCGCCCAGCAACCGCTCGACCGCGAGCTCGGTCTCGACCTCTCCGGGCGCCTCCAGCAGCCGCCGCTGGACCTGTGGCCACGCCAGCACGGCGAGCAGCACGCCGACGCGGGCGTCGGCGCCCGGCAGCGCGCGCGCTCGCTCGGTGTGCGAACGCGCCTCCTCGCG
>CAZTQF010000689.1:0-2157 GCA_964615255.1 uncultured candidatus Brocadiaceae bacterium
CCGGTGTTGCCCAGCGCGCCGAACGCGATCACAAAGTCGCGGGTCGCAGCGTTCCCGCGGAACTGAATGTCGACCGGGTCCGTCGTGTTGAAGAGATGCACGCCGTCATAGGTCACCATCCAATCCTGCCCCGACTCCTCGTAGTAGACCTTGCCGCTGGCCGCTGCGTTCGGCTGCAGGTCCGTCCAGGCGTAGTAGCCCTCGGCCGGGTTGCTGAGCATGGTCGTAACGGCTGGCACCCAGTTGGTGCTGTTGCCGCTGCCGTACGCGACCCACCCGTTGGAGCCGACCTCCAATCCGAGCGTGCCGGCGGCGACGCTGTCGTCATCGCCGAGCGCCAGCTGCGCCGGCGCACCCAGCGAGCCGATCGCCAGGATCGTCGACGACCGCACATTGACGGTGTGACCGCCAACGGTCGCGGCGCCGAAGATCTCGAGGTTGGCGAGGTCCATGGTGGCCTGGGTCATCTGCTCGTAGAACGAAGCGAACGACTGGACACAGCCATCGCCGTAAGGCGTCGCCACGGCGACATCGCTGCAGCTCCCACCGAGCGCGTAGTTGATGCGCGCGTTCACAATGCGCGGCTCGAAGAAGGACGACGAGAACGGCGTGTTCGACGCGCGACCCGCGGTCAGCTTCAGCTGCCCGTTGGTGTAGCTCTCCGGGTTCGTGGAGCCATTTGTGTAGAGGTGCGCGAAGCCGGTCGCGACGATCGCCACGCCCAAGCAGCAGCCTTCACCAAGCTCGAGCGGCGTGTTGAACAAGAAGTTCGTCGGGTTGTTGCCGCCCTGGCTTACGCCCGTCGCAGAGGTGTGCGGGATCCAGAGCCCGTCAGGCTGGTAGGTGCAGCCGGTGGTGTTTGGCTGCACGAAGACGTCGATCATGACCGCGTTACCCGTTGTGCTGCTGCAGTTCAGGTCGATGTCCGAGATCGTCACCCCGCCCGAGCCGGCCAGAGCCTCCAGGGTGAAGTAGACCGCGCCGCCCGGCACGCCGCCGTTGTTCGACGCGAACGTCGTCGTCAGCGGCGATCCGACGATCTTCGTGCCGCCGTTGACGACGAGCGCGTAGGTCGCGTCCGTCGCCGCGGTGGCGAGGTAGGCGTCCTGCGTCACGGTCGGGGCGGTGACCTCAACCGTCCAAGTTCCGCTCTGCGGATTCTCCAGGATGACGGCCTCTACGGTGTCCAGCGTGTCCGCGCTACCGCCTGCGGCGGACTGGTTTGTCTGACCCGCGCCGTCGAGGCCGTGGTTCCCCCAGTACGACGTGCCGTCAGGCTGCGTCACGCGCATCGACAGGTCATTCACGCGGTCGAAGGCCGCGGCTGGATTGCCAGCCGGGTCGACATAGCTCATGACGAACTTCACGATCGACTCACCTGGCGCGACGCTGAAGCTGTAGATGTGCGTCGCGCCTTGGGTGATCGGCGTGTCTTCAGGAATGATCGAGATCTTGCCCTGCCGGTCGTACATGTTCTGCAGGTTCGGCATGCCGTAGCCCACATGCTCGCGGCGGTTGTCGGTCGCGCTTAGCGTGAGCATGTTGGCGCAGGCGATCTGCAGCGCCTTGAGCGTCTGAGCGTGCGGCCGGTTCTCGAATCGCGTGCCGCCAGGAACGGGCAGGTCCACCTGGAACAACCCGTCGGTGTACATCTGGATGGCGAGGGCGTTATGGCCGGCGACGATCGGGGTGGCCCCTGAAGTGCCGCCGAAGTTGGGCGTCCAGTTATTCACCGAGTAACCCGCGGCGCCCGTCAGGTCCGAAGCCCCGATGCCGTCGTAGTACGCGCTCAGGTCCGGCTTGTTCCGCCCGTCCTGCGCAGGCCCGGTCGATCCAGCCCCGCCGAGCCAGCTGTCGTCAGAGGGGTTCGAGTTGTTGTTGTGAACAAATCCACCCACAGAGATGACGTTTTTGGCCCACGCCTGCGGACGCGAGTCCTGGTTTCCGGCGTTGGACTGCGACTGCGTCCACGGAATCCGGTGGTCGAAGACGATGTCGTCTGCGTCAGCCGAGATCGAGGTGTAGAAGAACGTCCGGTTGTTGCCCCACGACGCAGTAGTGTGACTCACGGCGTGGATGTTGACGAGGTCGCTGACGACCTGCCACCGCGACGCCGTCACGGTGGTGTTCGTGTAGAACCTGCCGGCGTCGGGCGCG
>CAZTQF010000690.1:0-2148 GCA_964615255.1 uncultured candidatus Brocadiaceae bacterium
AACACGTAGTTGACGATCGGGATCCCGAGGATGAGCCCCCACACGCCGAACAGCTTGCCGGCGATGGTCAGCACGATGAGCACCAGCACCGGGTTCATGTGCATGTGGTGGCCGTAGATCTGCGGGTTGAGCACGTAGGTCTCGACGAGGTGCACGACCACGATCATCACGATGACGATCACCATCGCCGAGACGCCGCCGCCCTGCAGCGCCAGCAGCGCGATCGGCGTCGAGCTGATGAAGGTGCCGGCGACCGGGATGAAGCTGCAGAAGAACACGATCGTCGACAGCACCAGCAGGTTGGGCAGGCCCATCAGCCAGATGCACGCGGCCGTCAGGACCGTGTTGCAGATGGCGATGAACAGCTGGGCCTCCAGCGCCCGGCCGAGCACGCGCCCGAAGCCCGCGATGTTGTCGGCGACCTCGTCGTAGATGAAGCCGATCTTGGTGTTGGCCAGCCCCTTGATGCCGCGCGTGACCTTGCGCAGGTCGAGCACGATCAGGAACGAGAACAGCAGCGACAGCAGGAACGACGAGGCGAACGTCAGCACCGACTGCCCGATCTCGAGCGGGTTCTCCGCGAGCGACTTGCCGATGTTGTCGATCAGGTCCCGGACCAGGTGGAGGTTCGGCAGCGGCCGGCCGTCCCCGCCCTGTTCGCCCGGAGCGTCCGGCCCCTCGGCCGGCGCGGGCTCGGCGCCGCCCGGTTGTGCTGTGCTGCCTTCGCCGTCGGCGCTTGCCTCCTGGAGCGCGCGCTTCTGCTTGGCCAGCGACGCGTAGATCGACGGGTAGTCGGACAAGAACGCGTTCAGCTGCTTGTCCGCGTCGGCGATGTAGACGTCCTTGTTGTTCAAGAACTGCTTGGCCTGCTGCTGCACCTGCGGCAGCAGCGTGAAGCCGGTGGCGAACAGCGTGCCCAAGAACACGAGGCCGACCAGGACGACGCGGAGCGTGCGGCTCTTGACGCGGTGTCCGAGCCCCTCGACGCCGTGCGCCTGGATGTAGGCGAACACGAAGGTGAGGAAGACCAGCAGCAGGAACGGCCGCAGGATGTAGAGCACCGAGATCAGCAGCGCCCAGACGAACGTGCGCGTGGCCAGGGAGAAGATGCGGTCCCACGGCGGCGGCAGGGTCTTCTCGGTCTGCTCCTCAGACGTCATGCAGGTCGCGACACTACGCCGGGTCGCGGGCACTGCAAGGCGGGTCGCCAAAAGCGCGGGTCGCGGAGCTCCTCCCGAGCGGCGTGCTGCCCCCTGTTCAGGCGCGGCGCCAGCGAGGATGATCCGCGCCATGGCGCGCGCGGCGGTGTGGCGGTGGCGATGGCGATGGCTGTGTTTGGCGGCGGTTGCCGGGGCGGCAGGGTGCGCGCGCCCCGAGCAAGCCGAGCCTGCGCTCGTGACCGCGACGCCGCTCCGCTCCCGCGCGGTCCGCGACGGGACGCGCTTCGCCCGCCTCCCCGCAGCGGCGACCGGCCTCTCGTTCCGGAACGAGCTGCGCCGCGAGAACACGGTCGCCTACGTCTACATGGGCGCGGGGCTGACGGTCGGCGACTACGACGACGACGGCCTGCCCGACGTCTATCTCGTCTCGCAGGACGGCGGCAACAAGCTGTTTCGTCAGGCCGCTCCGCTGCAGTTCGAGGACGTGACGTCTTCGGCTGGGCTCGGACTCGACGGCGGGGACGCGTGGGGGACCGCGGCGACCTTCGCCGACGTCGACGGGGACGGCGACCTCGACCTCTACGTCTGCAACCTCGAGTCCCCCAACCAGCTGTTCGTCAACCAGGGCGACGGCACGTTCGTCGAGAAGGCCGGGATGTTCGGCCTGGGGGCGACCTTTGCTTCGACCGGCGCGGCGTTCGCCGACTACGACAACGACGGCGACCTCGACCTCTACCTGCTGACCAACCGCGTCTTCCGGCCGACGCTGGCGCGCGAGATCGTGCAGGAGACGACGCCGCCTGGGGCGATCCAGAAGAGCAAGGCCGAGCTGCTGGCGCCCGAGCTGACGTTCGAGCTCGGCGGCCGCACGTTCATGGCGGGTCAGCAGGACCGCCTGTTCCGCAACGACGGCTACGCGACGTTCGTCGACGTGACCGGCGAGTCGGGGCTGGTCGACCACGGCAACGGGCTGTCGGTCGTCTGGTGG
>CAZTQF010000691.1:0-2141 GCA_964615255.1 uncultured candidatus Brocadiaceae bacterium
GTTCGGCGCCGGCGCGTGGCTGCTCGCGCCGCGTCGCCAGCCGGGTGTCCGTGAAGAATCGGCGCCACCGTCGGCTGACCTGCAGCCCGCCGTGACCGCCGCGCCCGCTGGCGTCGAGCCGACAGCGGACGCGCTGCCGCGCCTGCCGACGCCGGATCGCATGACCGTCCGGCTCGGCCCGGGCTCGGCGCGCACCGATCAACAGGTCCGAGAGCTGCTCTCGCGTGAAGGGCGCGTGCTGTCGCGGCCGGTGCCCGAGCTGACGCAGGACGAAGACGGGTGGACCGTCCGCTTCGCGCTCTTGCCGGGCGTCTCGGAGGGCGAGCGAGGCCGGCTGCAGCAGCGTCTCCGCGACCTCGCGCGCTGAGTCCTCGTCACAGGGGGCGGTGGGTGTGGCGAGGAATTGCCGCGATCCGCGGGCCGTTGGCGCTCGCAGTGCCGGGCGCGCGTGGCTATCGTGCTGCGCCAAAACCCCCCTTCGAGCGAGAGGACACAGCATGATCATCGGCGTGCCTAAGGAGATCAAACCGCAGGAGAACCGCATCGGCGCGGTGCCGGCGATGGTGTTGGACCTGGTCGAGGCCGGCAACCAGGTGCTGGTCGAGCGCGGCGGCGGCCTCGGCGCCGGCATCGCCGACGACGAGTATGCGGCGGTCGGCGCGACGATCGTCGACGCTGCGGCCGACGTCTACGGCGAGGCCGAGATGATCATCAAGGTCAAGGAGCCGCTCGCCGCGGAGTACGGCCTGATCCGCCCCGAACAGATCCTGTTCACCTACTTCCACTTCGCGGCCAGCCAGGAGCTGACGCAGGCGATGCTCGACTCGAAGGCGCACTGCTTTGCGTACGAGACGCTCGTCCACCGCGGCTCGCTGCCGCTCTTGACGCCGATGAGCGAGGTCGCAGGGCGGATGTCCATCCAGGTCGGCGCCGTTTGCCTCGAGAAGCACATGGGCGGCCGCGGCATGCTGATGGGGGGGATCCCCGGGGTCGACAACGCGACGGTGGTCGTGCTCGGCGGCGGCGTGGTCGGGACCAACGCCGCGAAGATGGCGGCCGGTCTCGGCGCCGACGTGCGGATGCTCGACATCGACCTCGACCGGCTGCGCTACCTGAGCGACGTCATGCCGGCCAACGTGCAGACTCTGCACAGCTCGCCGATCGCCGTGCGGGAGCAGATCGCGCAGGCCGACCTCGTGATCGGCGCGGTGCTGGTCCAGGGCGCGCGCGCGCCGCGCCTCATCCGGCGCGAGGACCTGGCGATGATGCAGGACGGCGCGGTGGTCGTCGACGTGGCGGTCGACCAGGGCGGCTGCATCGAGACCTGCAAGCCGACGACGCACGCCGACCCGACCTACGTCGTCGACGGCGTGCTCCACTACTGCGTCGCGAACATGCCCGGCGCGGTGCCGCGCACCTCGACCTTCGGGCTCACGAACGCGACCGGGCCGTGGTCCAAGCGGCTCGCCGCCATGGGCGCGAAGGCTGCCGCGGCGGACCCCGTGCTCGGGACGGCCGCGAACGTGTTGGGCGGCAGGTGCACGCACGAAGCGGTGGCGCAGGCGTTCGACCTGCCGTTCACGGCCGCGGAGCAGGCGCTCTGAGCCCGATGCGGGCGCTGGACGGGCTGGAGGCAGCAGGCGAGCAGGGGCTCGGCTGGTTCGAGGCGACCTTGCTCGGGATCGTCGAGGGCCTGACGGAGTTCCTGCCGGTCTCGAGCACCGGACACCTGATCGTCACCCAGCGGGCGCTTGGGCTGGCCGAGAGCGTCACCACCAACGCGTTCGCGATCGGCATCCAGCTCGGCGCCATCACCGCCGTGCTCGTGCTCTACTGGCGGCGGCTGTGGGACGCGGCGGCGACGTTCGCGCGGCCGCAGCCGGGCCGGCCGAACCTGCTCTGGCAGATCGGGATCGCCGCTGTGCCCGCGGTGGTCGTGGGCCTCTTGTTCGAGGACTGGATCGACGAGCACCTGTTCTCAGCGCGCGTCGTGGCCGCGACCCTGGTGATCGGCGGCGTGATGCTGCTGTGGCTGGAGCGCTACCTGCGCGGGCGGACGCCGAAGACCGCGGACGTGGCGGAGATGTCGTATGGCTGCGCGCTTTGGATCGGCGTCTGGCAGTGCCTCGCGCTGGTGCCGG
>CAZTQF010000692.1:0-2134 GCA_964615255.1 uncultured candidatus Brocadiaceae bacterium
TGACGGAGCCGTTCGGGAACCGCATGTCGTCGGCGACGGCGACCGTGCTGCCGTTGAACAGCTCGACGAACTCGAAGTCGTCAGATCCGTTGTCGTCGTAGTTGATCTCGTTGATGACGACGCCGGACGGGGACTGGGGCGCCATCGCGAGGGCGGACGAAGCGGCGATCAGCGTGGCAGCGAGGAGGTTGGCAAGCATGGAGTTGGGCCGATGTGGAAAACTCTCGAGGCGCCGCGCGCCGCGGTGTGGAGAACCTAAGATACGCACTTTTCCGGGGTTGGGTGGGTCTGGATGCGCCATGATTGTCTCCCGCGGTTGCTTGAGGACGTAATGCAGGGGCTGGGCGCATGGCAGGCGACGAACGACTCCCGCCGTCGTTGGAGCGGGGCCGCGCGGGCCGGCGCGCGGGCCTCGTCGCCGGCTTGGCCGAGACCACGATGATGTCCCCGATCGCGTCGGCGATCGCGGAGCGGTATCTCCCCGCAGGACCAGGAAGGACCGTTCGCGCTCGGCGTGCTGGTCCCCCTGGCGGCGTGCGCGCTCGTGCCGCGGTTGCTCAGCCGAGGCGCTACTGGAACTCGATCACGTGCCCTTCGGTCGTCGTGAGGCCGGGGTGGCCCGACGCCGTGCTGGGCGCGAACGCCACGGCCTGGACCAGCAGCGACAACCCGGGCAGAGAGAAGGGCACCACCGTGAAGATCGTCGCCGGCGGCGAGGGGGTCGACTGCAGCACGAACATGTTCGTCGGGTCGACGTGCAGCTCGGGCAGCGAGGGGAACGGGCTCGGCGGCGCGCCGTTCACGAACGCCGTCGCGAGCAGCACGGCGGGCGCCTGGTCGTAGACCCCGTTGCGTGAGGTCAGCTGCAGCACGAGGTAGTCGCCTGCGCCGACCGCCACGTGGCCGCACGCGTTGGTCGGACCGGGCGGGTTGCCGGACTCGAGCAGCAGCTGGTCCCCGCTGCCCGGGAACGGGCGCAGCGACGGGTCGGCGCAGCGGTCCGCGATCGCGGCCATCGCGTCCCAGTCCGCCGCCGACAGGCCGATGAAGTTGAGCCAGCCCCACAGCGGACTGCCGAAGCTCAGGTTGGCGGAGATGTCGCAGATGCGCTGTTCGTAGATCGACGTGAACAGGCACATGCTCGTGAGCAGCGTCGTGCGCGGGCCGGGGTGGAAGAGGTCCGTCGCGTAGGCGGCGGGCGTGAACTCCTGCAGCGCGACCCCGTCGCCGGCGCGCGCGACCTTCGCCGTGCCCGCGCCGAACGCCGCGTCGATGTCCTGCGCCGCGAGGTGGTAGTTGTCGTGGATCTCGCCGTGCATCGTGAGCGCGCTGGCGAACGTCCCCAGGTAGAGGTGGTGGCCCTGTCCGCGCGCCCACGTCTGGGCGAGGACCGCCTTGGCGTTGGGGCTGTGGTTGAGGACGTTGGCAGTGATCGCGACCGCGCTGCTCCGGAACAGCTGGGGGTTGCCCAGCGTGTTGGTCGCCTCGAGCGACTGGCCCTGCATCACCACGGCGTCCCACTGCTGCCCCGCCGGGAGCGTGTTCGTGATCGTGCCGACCTGCACCGGGTCCGTCGCGTGGAAGGCCAGCCCGCTGCTCGAGACGAACCGCTCGTAGACGTTGGGGGTGGCGAAGCCCGCCTCCTCGGCGATCTTTCGTAGCCCGACGCCCGCCCCCGCGTTGTAATTGAGGAAGCTGTTCCCGTACATCAGGACGTTCTTGCCCTGGGCGGCGAGGCACGCTGAGAAGACCAGCGAGACAGCGATCGTGATGCGGAACATATACGCTCTTTAACTTAGTTTGGCGGGCACTGGAACCCCCATGGCAGCGGCGTTTCGCGTAGTTCTTACCTCTATATTTACGCAGTGATGAAAGGACCCGGCATCTTCCTGGCGCAGTTCATGAGTGACGAGGCGCCGCTCAACCAGTTCGACACGGCGTGCAAGTGGGCCGCGGACCTCGATTACACCGGCGTGCAGGTGCCCACCTGGGACGCGCGCTGCATGGACCTGCAAAAGGCTGCGGAGAGCAGGGCTTACTGCGACGAGCTGAAGGGGGTCGCCGAGGCCAACGGCGTCGCGATCAGCGAGCTGTCGACGCACCTGCAGGGGCAGCTGGTCGCCGTGCACCCGGC
>CAZTQF010000693.1:0-2129 GCA_964615255.1 uncultured candidatus Brocadiaceae bacterium
CGAGGCCGTCCAGCGCCATCAGCAGCTGCGCGACGTCCTGTCGGTGCAGGCCGATCGTCGGCTCTTCGAGCACAAACAGCGCCCCGCGCGTCCCGCCGCGCGCCAGCTCGCCTGCCAGCCTGACCCGCTGGGCCTCGCCGCCAGAGAGCGTCGTCGCGGGCTGACCGAGCGCGAGGTAGCCGAGGCCGACGCTCTGCAGCGCCTCCAGCACACGCTGCACGCGCGGCGACTCGGCGAACTGCGCGGCCGCCTCGTCGACGCTCTGCTCGAGCACGTCGAAGATCGAGGCGCCGCACACCTCGACCTCGAGCACGTCCTCGCGGAAGCGCCGGCCACCGCACGCCGCACACACCAGCTCGACCGGCGGCAGGCCGTGCATGCCGAGCACCTCGCGGCCGCTGCCCTCGCACGACGGGCAGCGACCGCCGGACTTGGTGTTGAACGAGAACGTCGCCGCCTTGTAGCCGCGCGCGCGCGCCGCCGGCGACGCCGCGAACAGCTTGCGGAGCTCGTCGAAGACGCCGGTGTAGGTCGCCGGGTTGCTCCGCGGCGTGCGGCCGATCGGGCTCTGGTCGACGTGCACCACCTTCGCCACGGCCTCCAGGCCGTGGACCGCCGACGCGCGGCCGGCCAGCGCCTCGCCGGCGGCGGCGCGCGCCAGCACGCCTGCCACGAGCGACGACTTGCCGGCGCCAGCGACACCCGACACGACGTTGAGACGCCCGATCGCGAAGCGCGCGTCGACCTGCTGCAGGTTGTGGACACACGCCCCCTCGACGCGGATCCACGCAGCGTCGGCCACGCAGCGCCGCGCGCGCAGCGGCAGGGCTGCGTCACGCTCGGCGTAGCAAGCCCGGGTCGCGCTCTCCGCGGGAGCGCGACCCGTCAGCTCGTCCGGCGGACCTTCGTAGAGCACGCGGCCGCCCGCGCGGCCGGCGCCGGGCCCGACGTCGACGACGTGATCGGCTGCGGCGAGCGCGTGCTCGCTGTGCTCGACGACGACGACCGTGTTGCCCGCGTCGCGCAGGTCGAGCAGCAGCTCCAGGACCGCGGCCTCTTCGGTCGCGTGCAGACCGACCGAAGGTTCGTCGAACACGAACGTCACGCCCGCCATGCCGTCGGTCGCGAGCGCGCCGAGCCGGAGCCGCTGGTGCTCGCCCCCTGACAGGCTGGACGTGCTGCGGGTGCAGTCCAGGTGCGCCAACCCAAGCTTCTGGAACACCTGGAGGCGGCGGCGCAGCCGCGCGCTCTGCTCGTTGTCGTAAGCCGCGGCCCACCGCTCCAGCTCGGGAAACGGCAGCGCGAGGACCGCGTCGAAGCGAAGCGCCCCGACCACCGCTTGCCGCGCCGGCGCCGCGAGCCGCGTCCCTTCGCACTCCCCGCAGGGCACCGAGCGCGCGAACCGCAGCGCGTTCTCGTTGCGCGTGCGTCGCAGGATGTCCGCGATCGTGGGGATCAGACCCTTGTAGTGACCGAGCTCGCGCGGCTTGGCCGTGATCCCCTCCCACTTCATCCGCGACTCGAGCGAGTGCTTGCCGAACGGCACCTCGACGCGGTCCGAGCCGAAGAACACGACGTCCCGCTGCTCATCGGTAAGCTGCTCCCAGGGTGTGTCGACGTCGAAGCCGTGCGCGCGGCAGACGGTGTCGAGCGCGTCGACCGTGACCTGGCTGTAGACGATGTAGCCCGTCGGCGTCGTCGGTACGAGCGCGCCCTCGCGCAGCGTGCGCGCGGGATCTGCGACGAGCAGCTCGCGCGCGACCTCGTCGACGCGACCGAGTCCGCGACACGCCTGGCAGGCCCCCGCGGTCACGAAGGAGAGGTCCCGCGGTTCGAGTCCGTTCTCCCGCGCGAACCAGAACCGCAGCAGGTCGTGCAGCCCCGTGAGCGTGCCCACCGTCGAGCGCGCGTGGTCGCCGCTCCGGCGCTGGGACAGCGCGATGCTAGGCGACAGCCCCGAAGCGCCGGCGAGCTTCGGGCTCGGCGTACGCTGCAGGAACTGCCGCGCGTGGGACGAGAGCGTCTCGAGGTAGCGGCGCTCGCTCGCGGCGTGCAGGGTGTCCAAGACCAGCGAGCTCTTGCCGCTGCCGGAGACGCCTGTGACGACGGTCAGCTTGCCGCGCGGAATC
>CAZTQF010000694.1:0-2125 GCA_964615255.1 uncultured candidatus Brocadiaceae bacterium
GGAGCCCCGACGTCAGCAGCAAGAGCGCCAGGACGAGCGCGGGTTGCGGGCGGAGGAGGCCTCGCCGCGGCTGCGGCGAAAGGACGGCGCGGGTCTTGTTCACGCCGTGAAGTAGACGGCGCGGCCCGAGACCTTTCATGCCGATTCGGTCGCGAGGCAGGGTCGGTCAGCGCCCGCGCTTGGGCGCTGCGCTCGGCGGCGCCGCAGCGCTGCGGCGCTGCACCTCCAGCATGGCCGCTTGCAGCACCTGCGGGTCGGCCTGCGCCTGCACGACGACCGTCGGGCCGCCGGGGACCACCCGCACCTCGACCTCCCCCATCGGCACCTCGACGAGTCCGCCCTTGGCCTTCTCGCCGAGGTAGGCCGTCACGCGGTAGCGGCCGTCCATCAGCGGCGACACGCGCGCGCGCTCGTTCGCCGCGAGGCGACCGAAGCTGGACGTCGCGCGGTCGAAGCCGCGCGTGCTCCAGCCGCCGCGGCCGTCGAGCCGCTCGAGCTTGGGCGGGTCCAACATCCGCAGCCCGATCCAGACGTTGGTCTCGCCGACGATCGCGCGAACACCCGGCGCTTGGACGACGACCCGCGGGACGCGCTCGAACCGGACCTCGCTCCGCCCGGCGCTGAGGACCACGTCCTCGGCGCGGAAGCTCTGCGCCGCCGGCGCCACCGAGAGGGTCGGCGCGGAGTTGACGACCTCGATCTTGCCGCCTCGCCAGGAGAACCCGACCAGCTGCTGCGCGCCGTCCCTGCGGGTCACGCGCGCCAGCAGGGGGCTCTTGGGGTTGATGCGCTCGCCGGCCTCATCGACCGCGAACACCTCGAAGCGGTGCAGGTAGGACGAGAGATCGAGGTCTTGCAGCCGCGGGTGCGGGTCCCGGTCGCCAGGGCGGACGCGCAGGCCGTCGACCCGCAGGAACGGCTCAGGGAACTCCTGGATCCGCAGCGTCAGCGTGTAGAGGCCGGGTCGGACCCAGTCGAAGTAGATGTACTGCTTGCCGCGCCAGTCGCGGATCTGGTCGTCGCGGGGCCTGCCGGCCGCGTCGAGCGAGCGGAGCTCCACCTTGACGCGCTTGCTGGAGAGCCACTCGGGCAGGGTGACCGTCCCGACCAAGCGGGACCGGCGCGTCATGCGGATCTCCGATCCTGTCACCCGATCGACGCCGAGCGTCTCTTCGGGGAAGTAGCCGTCGGCGCGCACGCGCAGGCGGTAGCGCGCTGCCTCCATGTCGCCGAACATCCAGAAGCGCCCGTCCTCGTCGGTGCGCGCGTCCGTGAAGGCCTCGTCGTCGAACCGCATGCGCTCGCCGTTGCGACCCGAAGGGCGCTCGCGCTGGAGCTGCACCGAGGCGCCCTCGATCGCCGCGCCGAGGTCGTCGACGACCCGCCCGAACGCGACCTGGTCGAGCAGGCCGAGCTGGAGATCGCCCAGGTCGGTGACCCCCTCGCGCGCGAGCATCGGCAGCGTCCGGGCCAACCCCGGGACCTCCAGGGCCTGCTCGTCGCGGATCTGGAAGCGGAAGGGCGCGAGGCTGGGGTCCCGCGGCGCGTAGGGGAGGTGGAAGCGGCCTTCCCGGTCCAGCACGACCTCTTCACCTTCGAGCCGGCCGCGCGTGCTGTTGATCAAGAACGTCAGCTCGCGGCTCGCGAGCGCCACGCCCTGCTCGTCGAGCACGCGGCCGTGCAGCATGGCGGCGTCCGGCGCCACGACGAGGTCGAAGACCACGTGCTCGCCGGCGCGCTGCGGGCCCGCGAACACCGGCGATCGCCAGCGAAAGTCGCGGTCGTCGAGGCGGCAGTCGGCGACCAGCTGGACGCCGAGGCCGACGTGTTCGAAGACCACGCCCGCCTCGTCCTGCTGCTTGCGGAGCTGCACGCGCGACCACCCAGGGCTGTCCCCGCCCTCGATGCGGAGGCTGCCGCGCACCGGGTGCGTGAACGGGCGCCCGTCGCGATCGACCGTGCGGAGCGTCACGGAACCGGTCGGCGGCATGCGCAGCTCGACCGGCGCTTCGGGCAGGGGCCGCCCGACGAACGACGCGCGCACCGGCGCGGCGAGCGGCGCCACCAGCACCGCCTCGAAGCGGTCCCGGTGCTCTTCGGGCCACCAAGAATCCTGCCGATGTCG
>CAZTQF010000695.1:0-2113 GCA_964615255.1 uncultured candidatus Brocadiaceae bacterium
AGCTCCCGGCCGTAGATCGCCGCGAGCTCGCGCGCGAAGCCGTAGTGCCCCCACAGATCCGGGCGGTGGTTGACGGACTTGTTGTCGATCTCGAAGACCCAGTCCTGGACCGGACAAACGTCGACGAAGCGCGCGCCAATCGGCGCGTCCGGCGGCAGCACGAAGATGCCGTCGGCCTCGTCGCTCAGCCCGAGCTCCGACTCCGAACAGATCATCCCGTGCGACTCGACGCCGCGGATCTTGCCGACCTTGATCTTGAGCGCGCCCTTGCCGCCCGCGGCTGGCAGCGTGTCGCCCGGCTTGATGACCACGACCCGCTTGCCGGCGTCGACGTTGGGCGCGCCGCAGACGATCTGCACGACGCCGCCCGACGGGCCCAGGTCGACCGTGCAGACCGAGAGCTTGTCCGCGTCCGGGTGCTTCTCGCGCTTGCGCACGTGGCCGACGACCAGGGGCTCGAGCCCCGCGCCGAACTGCACCAGGTCCTCGATCTCGGCCGTCGACATGGTGAGGTCTTTGAGGATCTGCTTGGGCTCGACGCCCGAGAGGTCCACGTGGCGCGAGAGCCAGCGCAGCGAGAGCTTCATCGGGACACCTCCGGGAACTGCCCGAGGAAGCGCAGGTCCCCGCCCATGAAGTGGCGGATGTCGTCGATGCCGTAGCGCAGCATCACGACGCGCTGCAGGCCCATGCCGAACGCGAAGCCGGTGAACTCCTCGGGGTCGAGGCCGCCTTCGCGCAGCACGTTGGGGTGGACCATGCCGCACGGCAGGATCTCGATCCAGCCGCTCTGCTTGCAGACCGAGCACCCAGCACCGCCGCAGAACGGACAGTTCACGTCGAGCTCGAACCCGGGCTCCACGAAGGGGAAGAAGCCCGGCCGCAGCCGCACCTCGACGTCCCGCTCGAGGATGACGCGCAGGCAGGTCTTCATCGTGTGGATCAGATTCGCGGTGCTGACCCCGCGGGAGCGGCCGCGGCCGTCGCGCTGGATGCGGTCCACCACCAGCCCCTCCATCTGGTAGAAGCTGTGCTCGTGGGTCTTGTCGACCGTCTCGCTGCGGAAGCAGCGCCCGGGCACGATGACCTTCAGCGGCGGCCGGAAGCCGGCCTTGGTCAGACGCTGGAGCGTCCGGACCTGGACGGGCGAGGTGTGCGTCCGCAGCAGGTTGCCGTCGGACAGCCAAAAGGTGTCCTGGCTCTCCCGCGCCGGGTGGTCCCCGGGGATGTTCAGCGCGTCGAAGTTGAAGTACTCGGACTCGATCTCCGGGCCGTCCTCCCAGCGGAAGCCCATCGAGGTAAACAGGTCGACCAGCTCGTTCTGCACGATGGTGATCGGGTGCAGCGCGCCGCGGCGCGCGCGCGGCCCCGGCTCGGTCGGGCCGAAGTCCGTCGCCCGCAGCTCGCGGTCGAGCTCTTCGGCCTCGACGCTCTCCCGCCGCTGGCGCAGCGCCGACTCCACGAGCTGCTTGACGGCGTTGGCGGCCTTGCCGAAGGCCGGGCGCTCGTCCTTGGGCAGCGCCGTCACCGAGCGCACGAGCTCGACGACCTCCCCCTTCGGACCGAACAGGGAAGACTCGAGCGCGGCGAGCGCGGCGCTGTCGGCTGCGGCCGCGACTTGCTGCAGCCACGCGTCCTGACGTGCGGTGATGTCCATGTGCGAGAGGCCTTACGGGTTCTCGGTACAGCACAACGGCGCTGGACTTGCCAGCGCCGCTTGCGAGAGCTTCCTGGTAGGTGCGGCTGCCGTCGCGCCTAGCTGATCGCGCTCTTGGCCTGCCCGCAGATCGCGCCGAAGGTCGCCGGGTCGTGGATCGCCATCTCGCTCAACTCCTTGCGGTTGAGCTTGATGCCGGCCTTCTGGACGCCGTGGATGAACTGCGAGTAGCGCATGCCGTGCGACTGCACGGCGGCGGTGATGCGGGTGATCCACAGACGACGGAACGCGCGCTTCTTCTGCGCGCGGCCGGCGAACGCGAACGCGTCGGCCCGGATCGTCGTCTCCTTGGCGATCCGGAACAGGTTGCCCCGACGCTGACGGAATCCCTTGGCGCGCTTGAGGACGCGGTTGCGACGCTGGCGGGTCGCGGGGCTGTTGGTTGCGCGGCTCATG
>CAZTQF010000696.1:0-2111 GCA_964615255.1 uncultured candidatus Brocadiaceae bacterium
TCTCCTTGGACCAGGCCACGGCCGAGGAAGGCGAGGCGCGCCCGCTGGACGCGCTGGTGGACGCCTCGGAGCCGCCCCCGGACGACGTGGTCTCGCACCGCGAGCTCCGGGACCGCATCGCCGGCCTGGTGGATGGCCTGGAGGGGCGGGAGAGCCTCATCGTGCGCCGGTACTACGGACTGGACGGGGAGGAGCCCCAGACCCTGGACCAGATCGGCCGGCCCGACGTGCAGAAGCTGCACGCGCCGCACTCGGGCGTGTAGAGCGGGATGACGTGGTCGCCGACCTCGACGGAGGTGACGCCTGCGCCGACCTCGACCACCACGCCCGCGCCCTCGTGGCCGAGCACGGCCGGAAACAGCCCCTCGGGGTCGACCCCGGACAGGGTGTAGGCGTCGGTGTGGCAGACCCCGGTCGCCTTGATCTGGACCATGACCTCGCCGGTCTTCGGTCCGTCGACCTCGATGTCCTCGAGCTCGAGCGGCTTCCCTGCTTCCCATGCGACGGCTGCGCGCGACTTCATCGTGTCCTCTGGAGTGTGGCCGGTGCGGCGCCCTCCGCCGCGGTGCAGACGCTACCGGGCGCTCGCGGGCCGCGCCAGCGAGCCCGCGCGCGGAAGCCTCGTCGGATGGGCTGGGGCCGGGCGTATGCTGCGCCCATGAACTCGCCGACGCGTCACATCACCCGCTGCCTCGTCGGCGGCGTCGTCGCGCTGCTGCCGATCGGCGGCACGGCGCTCGGCGTCGTCTATCTGGAGACCAAGCTGGCCGAGTCCTGGCGGGCGGAGGTGGCCTGGTACTTCCCCGGGCTCGGGCTGCTGTTCGCGCTCCTCGCGGTCTACGTCGTCGGGCTCTTCGTCACGACCTTCGTCGGCCGCTGGCTCTGGCGCGTCGTTGACAAATTGCTCGAGCGGCTCCCGCTGGTCGGGACGCTCTACCAGTCGCTCAAGGAGGTCCTGGGCTACGACACCGCCCGCGACCGGTTCTTCGAGGCGGTGGTCGCCGTGCCCTCGGGCGAGGGCTTCGAAGTAGGCCTGGTCACCGGGCGGGCCCAAGGCCCCGATGGCAGCGAGCACACGCTGGTGTTCGTGCCCAGCTCGCCCAACCCGTCCAACGGGCGGCTGCTGCTGCTGCCGCCCGAGCGCGTCCAGAAGCTCGACCTGCGGGCTGCCGACGCGCTGCGGGGGCTGGTTTCCATGGGAAAGACGCCCCTGTCGAGCAGCGTTGCACCATGACGCAGCGGGTCCGCGCGGGCCGACCGCCTGACGGTTGCAATCGCTGCGGGGCTTGCGGATCGTCTCTTCCCCCATGACCTGGATGTCCTCCTTCTGGCGTTCGTCGATCGGCGGCAAGGTGACCATGGCGGTCACCGGGCTGATGCTGTTCGGCTTCGTCGTCATGCACCTGCTCGGCAACCTGCAGCTGTTCCAGGGCGCTGAGAAGCTCAACGCCTACGCGAAGTGGCTCCACGACCTCGGGCCGCTGCTGTGGGTGGCTCGCATCGGCCTGCTGGTCGTGTTCGCGCTGCACGTGCTGACCGGGATCCGGCTGGCCCGCGCGAACCGCGCCGCGCGCCCGGTCGCCTACCAGCGCCCCGGCACGGTCCAGGCCTCGATGGCCTCCCGCTCGATGGTCCTCAGCGGACTCTCGGTGCTCGCGTTCGTGGTCTACCACCTGGCGCACTTCACGTTCGAGGTCGGCGCGCTCACCCCGGCGTTCGAGCGGGACGTGACCGTCGACGGCGTCCAGGCGAAGAACGTCTACGCCATGGTCACGACCAGCTTCGCGAACCCGGCGATCGTCGCGGCCTACGCGGCCTTCCAGGTCGTCCTGTTCCTGCACCTCAGCCACGGCGTGCAGAGCCTCGCGCAGACGCTGGGCCTGCAGCACAAGCGCTACACCCCGATGATCAAGACCACGTCCTTCGTGCTCGCGCTGGCGATCGCCGGCGGCAACCTGCTGCTCGCGCTGTCGGTGCAGCTCGGCCTCGTGGAGGTGACCCGATGAACCTCGACTCCCGCATCCCCGACGGTCCGATCCAGGACAAGTGGGACACCCGCAAGTTCGAGCTCAAGCTCGTCAACCCGGCGAACAAGCGCAAGTACAAGGTCA
>CAZTQF010000697.1:0-788 GCA_964615255.1 uncultured candidatus Brocadiaceae bacterium
CACCGCGAGGCCGATGCTCTGCGCAGGCGCGGGGATGTCGGTCAGCTGCATGGCTTGGCTGATGCCGAGGATCGGGCGGTTCAGGCCGACCCACCCGAGGCCGCTGGAGTCGACCGAGACCGAGGCCGGCAGGCCGAGGCTGAAGTCGGTGTTGGGCGGGGTCTGGGTGGCGCCGCGGGTGAAGCCGACGATGCAGTCCGCGGGCTGGTTGGGGACCTGGCGGTAGCGGAAGTCGACCGTTCCGTTCGGGAAGATCGCGACCTGGAGCGTGTTGCCGGGGCCCGCCGCGCCGGACGTCCACGCGGGCACGCTGTTCCAGGTGAAGTGCGCGACGCCGCCGACGACGTCGTAGTGGCAGCTGCCGCCGGCCGTCGGGTTCATGTCGAACCACGCCGGGCACAGCCGCGCCGGTCCGGAGACGAGCTCGGCGACCGTCGGCGACCAGTCGGCGACGGTCGAGTTGGCGAGCCACACGTAGCCGTTGCTGCAGAAGCTGACCACGTTGGTCGACCCGCCCGGGTATTGGAGCGTGAACGGCAGCGTCACCGCGTAGACCGCGTCGTCGCCGAGGCCGAGGTTCGGGCTCTGCGGCGCCTGCCAGAGCGGCTGGCCGTAGGTGACGTCGTAGCCGCCGCCGCTCGGCGTGAAGCGGATGTTCTGTGCGATCGTGGCGGTGCCGCTGAGGTCGAACTGGTTGCCGGCGAACAGCTCCCGGATCGTGCCGTACTGGGTGTAGCAGCCGGTGCCGTAGGCGGTCGCGCTGGCGACCACGCCGCCCGTCGTGCCGC
>CAZTQF010000697.1:798-2111 GCA_964615255.1 uncultured candidatus Brocadiaceae bacterium
TCGTCGAGGACCTGCGCGCCGGAGCCCGTCGGGTCGAGCCAGTTCGACAGCCGGCTGCTGTTGGTGCCGCCGCCGGTCCAGCTGCGGAAGAAGCGGCCGTACCAGTCGGGGCTGTTGTTGCCGCACGCCGCGGCGCCGCCGTGCAGCTGGCCGATGACGCGGTGGTTGTTGTCGAACAGCGGCGAGCCCGACGAGCCCGGCTCGGTGGTGCCGAGGTCCCAGTCGGCGACGCGCACGTGCGTGCCGTTGGCGTTCGGCGTCGAGCCGCCGTAGCTGGTGTGCGACGTCGCTTGGTACTCGAACGAGATCTTCTTGGCGTCGCCGCTCGGGTGGTGGATCGCCGTCGCGTTGGGCGACGTGCCGGTGCCGCGGTTCCAGCCCGCGTAGGTGACGCCCCACGCCGCGTTGGGGGTGCTGTTGAGCTCGACCAGGGTGAAGTCCGAGGTGCTCCAGGCCGCGCGGTAGGTCGCGCCGGTGGTGAACTGGTTGAGCGGCGCGTTGTTGCCGCCGCAGGTCGTGTTCTCGTAGTTCCAGTAGCAGACCAGCGACGGCGCCTGGCCGGGGCCGATGCCGCAGTGGTTGGCCGTCAGGAAGAAGTTGCGGCCGTCCTGCGCGGTGTTGTTGATCATCGCGCCGGTGCAGAAGATGAAGCCGCCGGTCGAATATGCGGCGACCGAGGAGATCTCGTTCTCCCAGCCGACGCCCTGCGAGCAGTTGACGTCGACGTTGCAGGGGCCGCTGCCGTCGTTGTTGCTGAGCGCGGTCGGACCGGCGCCGAAGAAGCGGTAGCCGGCGCCGATGTGTACGAGGTCGACCTGCAGCTGCGGGATCGCGTTGGTCGGCACGTAGACCTCGCAGGTCACGTCCTTGCCGAACACGATCGGCGTCCACAGCTGGCCGCTGGGCTGGTGGTCGCTGCTGTCGAAGGGGCGCAGCACCGACGCGCCGTCCGAGCTGTAGAGCTGCATGCGGCCGCCGCCCGGCACGTGGAACGCGCCGAA
This sequence comes from uncultured candidatus Brocadiaceae bacterium, assembly GCA_964615255.1. GTDB lineage: Bacteria > Planctomycetota > UBA1135 > UBA1135 > UBA2386. Next base: position 1,800 of record CAZTQF010000697.1, read on the forward strand.
GCCGAGGTTGATGTGGTCGGCGTTCGGGCAGCGGATGCGCAGCCGCCACAGCGACCACTTGGCGTCGAGCACCTCCCACGTGCCGTGCGTGTCCGGCGAGATCGACACGTCGTTGGGGATGGCGAAGCGCGCGGGCTGGCCGTTGCTGACCCGGGCGTTGTCCTCGGCGGCGATCTGCTCGCGGTCGAGCACGGGCAGCGTGACCGCGGCGACCGCCTGCCACGGCGCGGCGCTCGGGTGACTGAGGCCGACCGGCTGGACGACGACTTGGCTCAAGGCCGGAGCGGAGAGAGCGACGGCGGCGAGCGCCGC
>CAZTQF010000698.1:0-2109 GCA_964615255.1 uncultured candidatus Brocadiaceae bacterium
GCGAGAGGCCCAGCACGAGCCCGACAGCGGGATCCACCAGCCTCGACGAACCCAGGCGGACCGCGATCTCCGACCTCACCGAAGGCGGCCCTGCCGCGGCGGTCACGTTGCGCCCAAGTCAACGAACGGTTCTTGTCGATGGACCCGCAGCATCGGTCGGCGGCAGGCCGAGTCGAATAGCCATGCAGAACGCCACCCAACCGAGCGCAGGCACCTACCGGCCGGACATCGACGGGCTCCGCGCGGTCGCGGTCCTGTCGGTCGTGCTCTACCACTTCGGGATCGGGTTCCCCGGTGGCTACGTCGGGGTGGACGTCTTCTTCGTCATCTCAGGCTTCTTGATCACGCGGGTCCTCTGCGCGGCGAGTCCATCCGAGGGCCTGCTCCGCTACATGCTGGGCTTTTGGCTCCGGCGGATCCGGCGCCTCGCGCCCGCCCTCGCCGTCACGACGGTGCTGACCCTGGTCGCGACCTACCCCTTCCTCGGCGACATCGACCGCCTCCACGCAGCCTGGACGACGCTCTGCCAGCTGGGCTTCTCTGCCAACTTCTACCTCTACTCCGAGGCTGGCTACTTCGGCCCGGACGCGGAGTCGCTGCTGTTCCTCCACCACTGGTCTCTGGCGGTCGAGGAGCAGTTCTATGTGGTCTTCCCGACCGTGCTGCTCCTGCTGCTCCAGCGCGGCCGCCGAGCGACGCTGCTCGTGCTCTCAATGGTCGCGCTCGCTTCGTTGGCGCTCGGCGTGCTGGCCACAGGTCCCTACCCCGACTTCAGCTTCTACCTCCTGCCGACCCGCGCATGGGAGCTCTTGGCGGGCGGACTGCTCGCGATCGGCGACCCGGCACCACCGGTGAGCCGGCCGCGGCGTGAAGCGATCGCGTGGACGTCGATCGCAGCCATCGGCTTCGCGGTCTTCGGCTACGACCACGCGACGTCGTTCCCCGGATCCGCAGCGCTGGCACCGTGCCTGGGGACCGTCGGCCTGATCTACGCAGGCCGCGGCCAGAACCTGCTCAGCGACCTCCTGGCTACGCGGGCGTTCGTCTGGGTCGGCCTGATCTCCTACTCCCTCTACCTGGTGCACTGGCCGATCTCGGCGATGACGTTCTACACGTCGTTCGACGAGCCCACGGTCGCTTTCCGCCTCGTGATGTTGGCCGCTTCGATCGGCGCAGCATGGCTCTCCTGGAAGTTCGTCGAGACCCCGGTACGGAGTCGGCGCGTGCTCAAGACGACGAGAGGGCTCCTCGGGGGCTTCCTCGCGAGCTCGCTCGTCGTCGCGGCGCTGTGCGTCGCCGTGATCGCGCGGGTGCCCGCGACCCCGGAGGACCTGATCGCGAGCGCAAAGCTCCAGGACCTGGCGGCCGGGAGATTGGTCAGGCTCGGATCCGAGCGGACGGAAGGGCAACAGACCCACCTGCTGCTGTGGGGCGACAGCCACGCCCAGGTCCTCGGCCAGGAGCTGAACGACGTCCTCGCGGACGCGGGCCTCAGCGGCAGCGCCGCGATCAGCTTCGCCGTGCCGCCGCTGGTGGGCGCGACTCTGCGTGACGCTGGCCGCCAGATGCCGGAGCGCAGCGAAGCGGTGCTCAGGATCGTCGACCGCGACCAGCCCCGTCACGTGCTCCTCGCGGCGACCTGGTGGGCCTACGCCATCGACGAAGACGGCGAAGGCCAGCTGTTGGCGACCGACGCGCCGGGTGCCGCGGCCACCTCGAGCCTAGCGCTCTTCGAGGACGCGCTCCTGCGAACCGTGCAGCGGCTCGAGGCCTCGGGCGTCCAACCCTGGCTGCTGAGCTCCGTCCCGCTTCAAGCCCAGCACATCCCGCGCGCGCTGCTCGCGGCGAGCCGGGACGGCCGAGACCTCGCGGCGATCGGCGTGACCGCGCTCCAGCACCGGGAGCGGCAGCGGCGGGTCGACGAGGTTATCCAGCGCGTCGCGGACGCTACGAAGCTGCGGGTCTTGGACCCCACCCCCTACTTGACGCTCGACAACGGCCACACGCGCGTCGAGGTGAGCGGCGCGCCGGCCTACCGGGACACCAACCACCTCGACCCCAAGACCGGCGTCCCGCTGATCCGGCCGCTGCTGTAACAGCTCGTTCCGC
>CAZTQF010000699.1:0-2103 GCA_964615255.1 uncultured candidatus Brocadiaceae bacterium
GGCCTGCTCGAAGGGGCGTGCCTGTTGTCCAACCCGTTCCTGCTCTACGGCATGCTGTTCGCGATCTCGACGATGGGGGTCGTAGGGATGGACCGCGAGATGCGCGCCAGCGGCGGCGAGCGCGACGCCTAGTCGACCGGGAGCCGAAAGAGGTGCCGAAGACTGCCGCTGAACAGCCCGCGATGCAGCGCCCGCCGGAACCGGTCGGCGCTCACCACGCCGCGCACCGCGCGATAGGGGAGCTTGCGCAGCAGGTGCATCGCGCCGAAGTGCATGCGCTCGAAGATCGCCTGCGAGCGGCCCTGCCAGTAGGCCCGGCGAACGAACCACTCGTGGCTGAGGCGGTCGCCGCGGATCAGGTGCTGGACGTCGGCGTCGGGCACGTAGACCACCTCGTGGCCGGCCTGCGCGACCCGGTAGCACATCTCGATGTCGCCGTAGCTAAGCAGCAGGTCGCCGCGCCGGTCGAGACCCGGCGCGAACGCGCCGCAGCGATCGAAGGCCTGCCGGCGGAACGCCATGTTGGCGCCGCGCGGGTAGTCGTCGAAGCGGAGCGAGCGCAGCGCGTCACCGCGGTCGAAGTCGCTGAGGTAGCGACCGAAGCGCTCGTCCAGCCACGCCGGCGGCGGCGACGTGAACTGGGACCGGATCCGGCCGCCGACGGCCCAGGTCTGCGGCCGCTCATCGAAGACGCGCAGCAGCTGCCGGAGCCAGTCTTCCACGGGGATCGCGTCGTCGTCGAGGAAGGCGAGCACCTCGCCCTCCGCTGCCGCGATCCCGACGTTGCGCGCGCGGTTGAGCCCTGGCTCGGGCGCGGGCACGTAGGTGAGCCGCTCGGGGTGCCGGTCGCACCAGGCGCGCAGCGCAGCGGCGTTCGCTTCGGAGGAGGCGTTGTCGACGACGAGCACCTCGTAGCTATCTCCCTCGAGGTCCTGGGCGAGCAGCGCTGCGAGCGTCAGGTCGATGTCGGGACCGCGGTCCTTCGTGGGCAGGATCACCGAGATGCGCATGAGCCGAGCGGCAAGGTAGCGGTTGTCGGGACGCATGCAATCGAGGCGCCGTTTCCGCTAGAAGGAGACGCCGCATGAGGATCGCCTTCTGCAGCGAGGAGCTCGACGGCGTGCGCGGGGGCGGCATCGGGACGTATGTCTCCGAGGCCGCCAAAGCGCTGGCCGCTGCCGGGCACGAGGTGTGGCTGCTGACCTCGGGAGCCGGCCTGGACGAGCGCGCGCGCGAGGCGCTGCGTCGGCGCGGGAGCTTCGAGCGCGTGCTGTTCGTCGAAGACGGCGCCGCCCTCGAGGGCTCGTTCGCGTTCGGCGACACGCCGCTGCGCTTCGCCGCGCTCGTGGAGCGCGCGCTCACGGCGGCGAACCTGCCGTTCGACTACATCGAGTGCGCGGACTTCGGCGGCTGGGGCGCGCAAGTCGTCGAGCGACAGCGCCGGCAGCGCGCGTTCGGGGACGCGGTCGTCACCCTGGTGCTGCACTCCCCGACCTACGAGTGCAGCCAGTACAACCGCACGCTCCGGCTGATGACGCCGGCTGAGCGAGATGTGGTCGCGATCGAGGACGCGACGATCCGTAACGCGCCCGCCGTCTGGTCGCCTTCGACGAGGCTGCGCCAGATGGTCGCGGCGCGGCTCGGGCTGCCGGCGGAATTCGCTGACGTGATCCGCTACCCGATGAGCCTCGCCGCGGCGCCGTCGTCGCTGCCAGCTCCCGGTCGATCGCTCGAGCAGCTGCGGTTCCTCTACTTCGGGCGCGTGGAGCCCCGCAAGGGCGTGCGCGCGTTGGTCGACGCGTTCGCCGTAATGCCGGCTTTCTCGATCGAGGTCGTCGGCGGCGACGGCGAGACGTCGCCGCTGCAGACCAGCGAGGTCGACTACCTGCGGGCGCGCGGCGCGCAGAACGTGACGTTCGCTGGCAGGCTGCCGCGCGCGCAGATGCTCGAGCGGCTGCAGGCCGCGGACGTCGTGATCCTGCCGTCGCCGTGGGAGAACTGGCCCAACACGTGCATCGAGGCGATGGCCGCCGGGCGGGTCGTCATCGGCGGCCGCAACGGCGGCATGGGCGAGATGATCGAGCATGGCGTGAGCGGGTTCCT
>CAZTQF010000700.1:0-2102 GCA_964615255.1 uncultured candidatus Brocadiaceae bacterium
CGCCCTCGAGCGCTGGCCTGGCGACCCCTTCCTGCTGCGTCACCGCGGCCACCGCTACCTCAGCGTGCGCGCGTTCGCGCGGGCCGAGCAGGACCTCGCGCGCGCGGCGGTGGCGTGCCGCTTCGTGCCCGACGAGGTCGAGCCCGACGGGCTGCCCGTGCCCGGGCGGCCGCCGCACTCGAGCCTGCACTTCAACGTCTACTACCACCTCGCGCTCGCGCGTTTCGTGCAGGGCGACTCGCAAGGCGCGGTCGACGGGTGGCTCCGGTGCCTCGCATGCAGCGACGACGACGAGTCCCGCGTCGCGGTGACGCACTGGCTCTGGTGCGCGCGGATGCGCGCCGGGGACGTCGCGGGCGCGCGCGCGACGGTGCAGGGGATCTCGGCGGACATGGACGTCGTCGAGAACACCGCCTACCACCAGCTGTGCCTGCTCTACAAGGGCGCGCGAACGGCGGGGCAGCTGCAGGCTGGAGGAGGGAGCTCGGGCGCGGCGATGCGCTTCGGGCTCGCGCACTACGCGCTGGTCGCGGGCGACCGCGAAGCCGGGGTCGCTGCGCTGAGAGAGCTGGCTGTCGATCCCGGCTGGGCGGCGTTCGGGGTGATCGCGGCGGAGGCCGAGGTCGCGCGCCGATTCCGCTGAGGAGCCGACGACCGGGTCGGCCCAAGCGCGCTGCCCGCAAAAAAAGCGGGCCTCGGTGAGGCACCACCCCACACCGAGGCCCATCCCTGCCACTGGGCTAGGCCCAGGCGTTTCTTTCCACCGCCCGTCTAGATGCACAGGCCGTGCCACGTCGTCCGGCTGCCGCAAGAAAACCTGCGAGATGCCCATAAGACACTTTAAATAAAGGACGTGAGTCCCAAATCGGTCTGCGACGCCCGAGCCGCTGCGCGCTCTGCGCGAGCTCCTCGTCGCTCGTGCGACGATGCCCCGACGGTCGCCGTCGGGATCCCGTCGGTTTTCCGACGGTCGCGCGTCGGCGCGGCTACCCCTCGGCGCGCTTCGCCGACTCCCAGGCGCTCTCCAGCTCGTCGAGTCTCCGGCCGCGGAGCTCGTAGTCGAACGCGCGCTCCACGCCGCCGAACCGTCGCTGGAAGCGGTCGGCGGCGTCTGCCAGGGCGGTCTCGGGGTTCACGCCCAGGTGGCGCGCCAGGTTGCACACGCTGAAGAGCACGTCGCCGAGCTCGTGCGAGACGGCGCCGTCGTCCCCCGAAGGTACTGCTTCGTCTAGCTCTCGGAGCTCCTCGTCGAGCTTGCGGCGGGGGCCGCCGCGGTCCGGCCAGTCGAACCCGGCCTTGGCGGCCTTCTGCCCGACGCGATAGGCGCGGAGCAGCGCTGGCAGCGCCTGCGGGACGCCCGAGAGCGCGCTCCGGTCTTGGCCGCGGGCAGCCTTCTCGCGCTGCTTCTGCTGCTCCCAGCTCTGCAGCGCGCCGTCGGCGCTGTCGGCGCGTGCGTCGCCGAACACGTGGGGGTGCCGGCGGACGAGCTTGTCGGCGGCGTCCCTTGCGACCTCGTCCACGCCGAAGCGGCCGTCCTCGCTCGCGATCTGGCTGATCATCGCCACGTTGACGAGCACGTCGCCGAGCTCTTCCTTGGCCTCCTGGGTGTCGCCGCGCCGGAGCGCGTCGCCTGCCTCGAACGCCTCTTCGACGAGGCACGGCGCCATGCTCGCGGTCGTCTGCTCGCGGTCCCAGGGGCAGCCGTCGGGAGCGCGCAGCCGCGCGACGGTCTGCAGCAGGAGAGTGAGGCCAGGGAGCGCTGACATGCGGCCACCATAGGCGCGCGCCGCGGATGCCACGAAACGGTTTCGGTGGCGGGGGGGCTTGTCCTATCTTCCGATCCCGCGCGGCGGCCCGGCGCGACGCCTGTCGGCCGCGGACCGCGCATCCACTACCGAACCGACCCCCGATACGGACTATGGCACTGCAACTTCCCGACCTGCCCTACGCAAAGGACGCGCTCGCGCCGCACATCAACCAGCAGACGCTGGAGATCCACCACGGCAAGCACCACAACGCCTACGTGGTCAACGGCAACAAGCTCATCGACGGCTCCGAGTTCGCGGACATGTCCACCGAGGACATCATCAAGGCGACGGCGG
>CAZTQF010000701.1:0-2093 GCA_964615255.1 uncultured candidatus Brocadiaceae bacterium
GGCGGCCGCGACGGCGCAGCTCGCGGCTGGCGAGGTCGTGCTGCTCGAGAACGTGCGCTTCCACATCGAGGAAGAGGGCAAGCGCAAGGTCGTCGACGCGGACGGCAACAAGCGGAGCGAGGCGGCCGAGCCTGCGCGAGTCGCGGCGTTCCGCGCGGCGCTCGCCGAGAACGCGGACGTGTTCGTGAACGACGCGTTCGGCACGGCGCACCGCGCGCACAGCTCGGTGAGCGGCGTCGCCGAGCACCTGCCGACTGCCTCAGGCTTCCTGCTGCAGAAGGAGCTCGACGCGTTCGGCAAGGTGCTGACCGCGCCCGCGCGCCCCTTCGTCGCGATCCTCGGCGGCGCCAAGGTCAGCGACAAGCTCCCGGTCATCGAGAATCTGCTGCCCAAGGTCGACAAGCTGATCATCGGCGGCGCGATGGCCTACACCTTCCTGGCGAAGATGGGGCAGTCGGTCGGCACGTCGTTGGTCGAGCAGGACCTGCTCGAGGAGGCCGGTCGCGTCCTGGCCATGGCGGCCGACCAGCACAAGGAGCTGCTGCTGCCGGTCGACCACGTCTGCGCGGCGGCGTTCGCTGCGGACAGCCCGGCGAGCGTGCACGTGGGTGACATCCCCGAAGGGCGGATGGGCCTCGACGTCGGCCCGGCGACCGTCGCGCGCTACGTCGACGCGCTGCGCTGCGCGCAGACCGTCATCTGGAACGGCCCCATGGGCGTGTTCGAGATGGACGCGTTCTGCAAGGGGACCGAGGCGGTCGCCCGGGCGGTCGCCGACGCGACGGCAGCAGGCGCCTTCACCGTCGTCGGCGGCGGCGACTCGGTGGCCGCCGCGGAGAAGCTGGGCATCGTCGACGCGCTCAGCCACGTGTCCACCGGCGGCGGCGCGAGCCTCGAGCTGCTCGAGGGCAAGACGCTGCCGGGCGTCGCGGCCTTGTCGAGGTGACGGACGCCGCTCTGCGCTAGACGCGCAGCGCGTGCTCGAACTGGTTGACGCGCGCGACGGCGTGCCAGAGGTCGTCCTCGACGAAGTGTGGATCGACCTGGAAGGCGCCGTCCTTGCCGGCCTCGCCGGTGCGCACGAGGATCGTGCCGAGCTCGGCGCGCTGGCCCGCGAGGACGTCCGACGTCGTGTGGCCGATCATCCAGCTGCGGCGGAGGTTCAGGTCGAACTCCTGCTGCGCCATCTTGAAGATGCCGGGGCCGGGCTTGCGGAACACGCTCTCCTTCTTGAAGCGGCCCTTGCCCTTGGGGTGGTAGGGGCACGAGTAGATCTTCGCGATCGGGATCTGCTCGTCGTTCATGCGCTCGAGGAACGCCTCGCAGAACTTGGTGAACTCGCGCTCCCGGTACTTGCCGAACGCGATGTCCGTGCGGCTGGTCGCGACGAAGATGCGGAACGTGTTCGGGTCGACGCGGGTCAGCGCTTCGACCGCGCGGTCGAGGTAGGGGACTGCGCCGTCTTCGCCGAGCCGCGCCTGCTCGACGAGGACGCCGTCGAGTTCGAAGAAGAAGCCCTGCTTGTCTGGGATCTTGGCCATGGGGATCGAGGTCGGTGGTTCGGCGCGGGGGAAGCGCGCCTGGGCCCTTGGCATCGGAAGAACCGCGCACTTCCTTGAAGAATCAGGAAAAAAGCCCTGAAGCCCGACCGGGCCGTAGGAGGGGGCGGATCCGAGGCGCGCGCGGCGGCCGTGCGCCGGCCCGTGGACACCGGATCGGGTCCGCCTAAGCTCGCCAGGATGCGCACGCTCCCGGGCCTCCTCGCCGTCCTGATCGCCCCCGCGCTGCTCGCCCAGCGGGGCGACCGCGCGGGCGAGGAGCAGACCATGCTGCCAGAGTCGGTGCGGGTCCCGCCCGCGGTCGCGCGCTCCCCGGCCGAGGAGCAGGCGACGTTCCACCTCCCCAAGGGCTACGAGGCCCGGCTGTTCGCCGCGGAGCCCATGGTCCAGGACCCGGTGGTCGCGACCTGGGATGGCGACGGGCGCATGTGGGTGTGCGAGTTCACCAACTACATGCTCGACATCGAGGCGACCGACGAGGCCGCGCCGACGGGTCGAATCGTCGTTCTGCACGACGACGACCGCGACGGCGTG
>CAZTQF010000702.1:0-2092 GCA_964615255.1 uncultured candidatus Brocadiaceae bacterium
CGCCGGACTGGCAAGCCGCGGCGCCACGCCGTCGGCGAGCCGCGGCGCCGCCCCCGCAGGGGCGCCCGGCGCAACCAGCGCGTCGAGCAGCTCGGCCGCCGACTGGAAGCGCAGGTCCGGGTCCTTCTGCAGGCAGCGCTCGATCACGACGCGGTCTTCGGCGCGCGCCGAGTCGGGGAACCGGACGGCGTGCTGCTCGTGCTTGCGCAGCACCTCCCACTCCGAGTCGCCGCGGAACGGCACGTCGCCGTAGAGGCACTCGTAGAGGATCACGCCGAGCGAGTAGACGTCGCTGCGCGCGTCGCCTCGACGCTGCAGCAGCTCCGGCGCCATGTAGTAGGGCGTGCCCCTGCCGAAGCTGAGCGAGTTGCGGGACGCGGAGACCAGCTTGCTGAGGCCGTAGTCGCCGACGCGCGCCACGTCGCCCTTCAGGAAGATGTTGGCCGGCTTGAGGTCGAAGTGCACCAGCGAGTGCGCGTGCAGGGCCTGCACGCCTCGGGCGGCTTGCGTGAAGACGTGCAGCGCAGAGTCCCGGTCGAGCTGGCCGGCGCGGAGTCGCTTCTGCAGGGTGTCTTCGCCGGCGAAGCTCATCACGAGGTAGGGGATCCCGTCGACGACACCCTTGTCTTCGATGGAGACGAGGTTCGGGTGGTCGATCTGCGCGAAGTAGCCGACGTTCTCGATCTCGCGCATCACCGCGTCGCGCACCGTGTCGTCGTCGACCTTCAGGAACTTGACGGCGTAGTCCTTGCCGATGGAGGCCTTGCGCGCCTTGAAGACCAGCCCGAACATCCCGCCGCCGAGCTTGTTGACGATCTCGAAGCCGGGCAGGTAGCCAGGCTTGCGGTAGCTCCGGTAGAAGGCCTCCCAGTCGACGCGGGCGGGCTCGGCGGGCTCGGGTTCTACGGGTTGGGCAGCGATACCAGGGACCTCCATCTGCGCGCTCTGATCCTACACCAGGAACAGGACCGCAGGCAGCGACGCAGCGCTCAGGGCGCCGAGCGCGCGCAGCCTGCCCGTCATGTAGCCGCGCGAGAGCCGGTCGAGCCACGTCAGCGCGACGCCGAGAAGAAACCACCCCACCGCGACCACGCCGGCCTTCCACGCGGCGACCCGCTCGACCCGGCCGAGCGCGGCCCGGAGCCCGCGTCGCGCCCGCTCGGCGGACGCCGAGACCTCGGCGACCCGGAGCGTGGTCTGGTAGCTGCGCCCGAACTCGTGGACCCGCTCCCGGTCGGTGCGGTCCACGTGGACCAGCAGCCGCTCGACCGGCAGGTCCGCGAGCCAGCGATCGATCTCACGCTCGATCAGCAGGTCCGGGACCCAGCTGTGGCTGCGCAGCGCCGCCTCGCGCTCGGCGCGCTCCCGCCAAACGCGGCGCACGTGCTGCTCGGCGCGGCGCTCCGCCGAGGCGAGCGCGCCCGCCGGGCTCAGCTCCGCGTCGCCGCGCACCTCGACCGCGGCGCGCGGCAGCGCCGCCGTCTCCGCGGCGACGTGCTGCGGCGCGAGGCCGATCGAGAGTACGGTCGAGAGCAGGAGGAACATGACGTCTCGGGGACTCCTCGGGCTACGCGACGCGGCGCCGGATATTCGGAAGCGACGCAGAAACTACGCGAGATCAGCCGTCCGACGCCCCGCCCGGGTGCGTCCACGGCATCAGCACCATGGTGACGCCCGCGGCCTCGACGACCTCTCCTGCCGCGAGCGGGTGCTCGCCGGTGAACGGGACGCCGTCGATCGTGCCGCCGGAGTCGCAGGCGACCCGCATCTGGCCGCTGCTGTGGGCGTAGATCGCCACCTCACCCGAGGCCCCCGGCACCGGGACGTGGAGGTCCTGCCCGGCACCTACCAAGAGGCGGCCGTCCCGGCCGCGGTCCTTCATCAGGAGCAGCCGATCGGTTCCGGCGACCCGGAACCCACCCAGCAGGACCAGCCTGCTGCTCAAAGACCTCGCCGTGGGGCGCTCGTAGCGAAACCCGAGCGCCGGGCCGAGCTGCACGACGTCGCCGGCTGCGAGCGCGCGGCGCTTCACCTGCTGGCCTCGGATCTGCACCTCGCCCTCTTCGGCGACGACCACGTCCTCCATCCCGCC
>CAZTQF010000703.1:0-2084 GCA_964615255.1 uncultured candidatus Brocadiaceae bacterium
GCCTCGGGAGTGGTGGCGTGCGGGGACCACCTCGCGACTCCCTCGATCCAGGGCGCGATGGCGTCGGGCAGGCGCGCCGGCGAGCTGGTGCTCGAGGGCGCCGGCCGCGCGCCGACCTGACCGCGGTCAGCCGCCGTGCGCTTCGCGAAGGTGGCGGCGCAGCACGTCGCCGCCCATGTCCCGATCGAAGTCGCGCCAGACGACGTGCACGTGGTTGGCGCCGTTCTGCGTGCAGTCATATTCGATCGCGAAGCGCGCCCCGTGCAGCCGGTAGTAGTGCCCTTCGCCCGGCTCGGTCGAGCCGGCCCAGGCGAAGGAGAGCTCATCCAGGTCGCCCGCCCGGATCCGCTCCAGCGCTCGTGCAGCGACGGGCCCGCGCAGAGTGCCGGCGTGCAGCTCGAGCAGCGCCCACAGCTTCTCGCGCTGCGCGTCGCCGAGCTCACGCCAGCAGACGCCGCGGCGCGGGCCCAGAGCCGACGGCGGCTTGCCCGGGCCGAGCAGCACGTCGGCGGGCGCGTCGGCCGCGATCACGGCCGCCGCGCGCTGCGCCGGGGTCAACGCCGCCAGCAGCTCGCGCGCGAGGTCCTCCTCGCGGCCGAGCGGCGCGACGCGCGCCCAGCGCTCGGGCACGCGGTGCGGGTTGGTGCCGAGGAAGTGCGGCGTGTGTGCCACCAGCACGCCGCCCAACACCATCATGCGGAGCGACAGGTGATGGCCCTGGAATCGCACCGCGTAGTCGCCAGCACCCGGGTCGCCGCAGACCAGGAGCGCGTAGCGGCCGGGGTCCCGGTTGGAGGCCGGTCGCTCCGGCTTCGACTCCATCGCGAACAGCACGTTCTCGAGGTCTACGATCGCCATCGACTTGGCGAACCCGGTCGCGCTCAGCATCGTGCGCAGCACGTCGTGCGCGGCGGCGCGCTGCCCCGCGTCGAGCGCCCCCATCTCCACGCCCGCGTAGCGGCCGGGCACGAAGTGCCACGCCGTCGCCTCGGCGTCGGTGAGCGGCCGCTGCGCCGCCCGGCGCTGCTGCGGTTCCAGACCCCCGAGGAAGCGCGTCGTCGCGACGGTGAGCTCCGCGGCGACGTCTGCGACGGTCGGCGCCGTCCGGCAGCCGCCGAGCAGCGCGGCTGCGACGAGCCAGCGGACAGCGCAGCGCGAGCCGCCCATCAGGCCCTCCCCAGCGCGTCGGCCACGAGGGCTGCCTGCTCGGCCTTGTGGCGCTGCAGAGAGCCCGTCGCGGGGCTGGCCGCCGCCTTTCGACACGCCCTCGCGGCCCACTCGAACCGGTCGCGGACGAACTGCCACGCGCCCATGTTCTCGGGCTCTTCCTGGCACCAGATGAAGTCCGCGCCCGCGTAGCGATCGCGGAGCGCCCGCAGCGCGCTCATCGGCCACGGGTAGAGCAGCTCCGCCCGCACGATCGCGACCGCGCGGTCGTCGCCGCGCGCTGTGAGCAGGTCGTAGTAGACCTTGCCGGAGCAGACCACCACGCGCTCGACCGCGGCCGGGTCGGAGACCGACGCGTCGTCGAGCACGGCGCGGAAGCCTCGCTCGGCGAGGTCCGGGAGGCTCGAGCCCGCGCCCTTGAGACGCAGCAGGCTCTTGGTCGTCATCACGACCAGCGGCTTCTTGACCGGGTCCAGCGCCTGCGCCCGCAGCAGGTGGTAGTAGCTCGCAGCACAGGACGGCATCGCGACGCGCATGTTGTCCTCCGCGCAGAGCTGCAGGAACCGCTCCAGGCGCGCCGAGCTGTGCTCCGGTCCCTGGCCGTCGTAGCCGTGCGGCAGCAAGAGGCCGACCGACGACTGCTGGCGCCACTTCGCCTCGCCCGCCGCGAGGAACTGGTCGATCTGGATCTGCGCGCCGTTGACGAAGTCCCCGAACTGCGCCTCCCACAGGGTCAGGCCGCGGTCCGTGACCACGCTGTAGCCGTACTCGAAGCCGAGCGCGGCCTCCTCGCTCAGCAGCGAGTCGACGACGAAGAAGGTCGCCTGGTCGTCGCGCATGTGGTTCAGCGGCACGTAGCGCTGCGCCGTCGCCGCGTCGTAGAGCGCCGCGTGGCGCTGGCTGAACGTTCCGCGCCG
>CAZTQF010000704.1:0-2080 GCA_964615255.1 uncultured candidatus Brocadiaceae bacterium
TCCAGCGCGTCGACGTAGACGCGCCGCGCCGGGAAGCGCACGCCTTCAAACTCGCGCCAGTCGTCGAACAAGACGCGCCGTCGCGTCGCGAGCTCGGCGAAGGTGTGCTCCAGCTCTCGCGGGGTGCCCGTCATCGGGTCGTAGAAGAGCTGGAACCGATCGCACCTGCGGGTGGTCCGCTGGGGTCCGAAGACCTCTTCGCCGGCGGGGACGCGCCGCTCGACCAGCAGGCCTCGGAGCTGCTCGCCCCGCCGAAGCGCGGACTCCTGACGCAGCACCACGAACCGCTCCTCGGCGCCGTAGCACCAAGGCAGGCGGAGGTGCAGACCGAACAGCTGCAGCTCGCGCCGAGCCATCGCGTCCAGCGACTCCCACCGGATGCCGCCCCGGCCCGCCAGGACGCGCGCGCCGTCACGCACGAACACCCGGTCACCGTACTGGAGGCGGTCGCGTTCGGGCGCCGCGCTGTCCGCGACGTGCACGTAGGTGCGCTCGCCGATCACCTCACCGCCCTCGCCGTGGACCGTCAGCTTCCAGGTCGCGACGACGCCGCCGAGCTGCGCCAGCTGCCCCGGCGTGCCCGTCGCGCGGAAGATCTCGGTCAACGCGCTGCTCTTCATCCCCGACGGCAGCGGCGCAGCGCGCGTGCCCTCGGCCACCACGCGCACCTCGCCTGCAGGAGCCGGACGCGCCGCGTCCATCGGCGCCGCCCCGCGCGCGCCTGGGCCCGCGTCGGATCCCACAGGTGGCCGACCGTGGACCGGCCAGCCGTTCGCGTTGAACTGCACAGGGCTCAGCGACCGCGGCGCGCGGGTCGACGACGGCGCGCCCGCGCGCCCGGTCGTCGCGCCTTGTTGGGCAGCCAACCCGACGGTCGCTGCGAGAGCCACGAGGAGGAGCCGTGTCACGTCGTTGCTATCGGCATTCCAGGGGCCGCCGGTTGAGCCGCCGGGACCGTGGAGCCACACTGGGCGCGTGCGCCCGCAGCTGATAGCGGCGCTGCTGGCGTTGAGCGCCTGCAGCGCGCCTCCGTCGCCTCAAGACGCGCCCGTCGGCGTCTCCGGCCCGGAACCACAAGTCGTTGTCAGCTTCGACCTTGCCGAGGGGACCAGGATCGCCGCCGCGGTCGAAGGCCCGCGCGCGGACGACGACGCGTGGCGCGCTGTGCGCACGTGGTGGCGCGAGGCGCTCCAACAGTCCGAGCGGTTCGCCGTGGCGCCGCAGGCCACGCCCGGGCTCCCGGTCGTCGCGCTGCTCGCCGACGAAGCCGCGGGCGAACTCACCGCGGTCCTGCGCCGCGACGGGCGGCAGACGCAGCTGGCGCGCGTGACCTTCGGCCTCGGCCGCGACGCGCCGGGCCTGCTCACCGCGCTCGACCGCGCCGCCTGGAGCGCGCGCCGCGCGCTCGGAGAAGCGGCGCCCCGGCCGCTCGCCGTCGCGCGCACGACCTCGGCCGATCCTCGGGTCGTGACCGCCGTCGAGGACGCCGCAGCGCTGGTGCGCACCGGCGCCTTCGGGGCGGCCTACGACGCGCTGCGGGCCGCGCGCAGACGCGACGGCGGCGCGCCGTTCGTCCTGGCGCCGCTCGCGGCGCTGGAGCTCCTGCGCGGCGAGGCTCGCCGCGCGCGCGAGGTGACCCGCGAAGCCGTCGGCTACGCGGCGCGCTGCGCCCCCACCGTCCAGCACCGACTCGCTCGCACGCTGCTGCTCGCGAACGCTGCCCTCGATCCCAACAACGCGGCGGCGGTCGACCGAGAGCTCCGTCGCCTCGCGACCATCGCGCGGCGCGAGCGACCGCACGACGACGAGCCCCGCTACACCGAGGCGTTGGCGTCGAACTTCCTGGGCGAGTTCGATCGAGCTCGCCCGCAGCTCGAGGCCTTGCACCGCCTGCTGCCCGAGCACGGCTTCGTCGCCTACCACCTCGGGTGGGCCTGCCTCGGCGACGGCGACGCGCGCGCGGCCGCGGTCCACCTCACCGAGGCGTCGCGGCGGCTGCCGATGCCCTGGGTGCTGCTGCCGTGGTCGATCGCGCTCTTCGAGTCTGGACAGCACGACGAGCTCGACGCGCTCCTCGAGC
>CAZTQF010000705.1:0-2079 GCA_964615255.1 uncultured candidatus Brocadiaceae bacterium
TTGGTAGGCCACGGCAACCCGGTCGGCCGGGCGTCTCTGTAGCGATCGAGCGCCGCCTGCAGCCTGGCGCGCGCGGCTGGCTTCACCGCCGCGCTGAGCGGCGCCTGCTCCAGCGGGTCTCTGCGGTAGTCGAACAGCTCACCCGTGCGGTAGAGCTTGAAGCGCTGGTCGTAGGCGAACTCCTTCAACGGCTCGCCTCGCGGGCTGTACCAGCAGTAGATCCACTCGCGCGGCGACGCTCCTTCGCCCTGCAGCCGCGGCCACAGGCTGTGGCCGTCGAGCGGTAGCGCGTCCGGCACCTCGACGCCGGCGACGTCGCAGATCGTCTGCAAGATATCGGTGCTGTCCGCGAGGTCGTCGACGACCATCGGCGCGATCTTACCCGGCCAGCTCGCGATCATCGGGACGTGCGTGCCGTAGACGGTCGTGCGGCCCTTCATGCCCTGGATCGTCTTGTCGCCGAACTTACTGCGCAGGCTGCGGAAGGTGCCGTTGTCGCCGACGAACAGCACCAGCGTGTCGTCCCGCAGCTGCAGCTCGTCGAGCTTTTGGACCAGTCGGCCGACGAGCTTGTCCATGTAGCGGACCATGTCCGCGAAGTAGCGGTCGTCCTTGTTCTTGTTCTCCCCCTTGACCGTCGGGTCCCACCCGTCGCTGTCCGGCGTCGCCTGGTGCGGGAAGTGCGGCAGGATCATCGGGTAGTAGAGCAAAAACGGCTCGTCCTTGTGTCGCTCCACGAAGTCGACCGCGAAGTCGCTGATCAGGTCCGGGCCGTACTCGCCGTTTGCGTAGTCGACCCTCACCGACTGGTGCTCGAGGCCGGGGTTGGGGTAGCGCGGCGCGAACCGCGTGTGCTGCCACAGGACGTGCTCGTCGAAGCCGAACTGGCCCGGCAGCTCCGCGACCCTGCCGAGCTGCCACTTGCCGCAGATCCCGGTCTTGTAGCCCGCGTCGCGGAACAGGTTGCCGAACGTCACCTCGCCGCGCTTCAGCTGGCCGAAGCCGACGTAGTTGCGCACGTTGTACTGGCCCGTCATCACCTGCACGCGGGTCGGCGTGCAGAGCGGCTGCACGTGGGCGTTGGTGAAGCGCGCGCCGCCTTCGGCGAGCCGGTCGAGGTTGGGCGTCTCGTAGCTCTGGCCGCCGTTGCAGGTCAGGCACTCGTAGCCGAGGTCGTCGGCGAGGATCACGACGACGTTGGGGCGACGCTGCGCGCAGAGCACAGCCGTGCACGCGAGCGCGATCGCCAGCAGCCGGATCAAAGCTCCGGCCACCTCGCGGCCGCCTGGTGGCACTGCTCCAGCGTCGGCACCAGCGCCAGCCGCACGAAGCGCTCCTGCCCCTTGCCGAAGAACGAGCCTGGCGCGACCAAGATGCCCTCTGCCCGGCACCGCTCGGCGTAGGCGACGTCGCTCTCGCAGCCACGAGGGACCTCCAGCCAGAGGTAGAGGCCCGCCTCGGAGCCGTGCACCTTCAAGCCGCGCGCGGCCGCCATCGCGACGAGGACGTCGCGCTTGTCGGCGAACACCTTCAGCCGGTCCTGCACGTGCTGGTCCTCGGTCCACGCCAGCTGCGCTGCGGCCTGCACGAAGCTCTGGGGTGCCGTGCCCATGCTGGCGCGGAAGCGCCGGTAGGTCGCGATCAGCTTGCTGTCTCCGGCGACAAAGCCGCTGCGGTAGCCGGTCATGCCCGAGCGCTTGCTCAGCGAGTGCACCGCGAGGCAGCCTTCGCGGCCGAACTCGAGCAGGCTCTTCGGCATCTCGCCTTCGTAGTTGAGGTCGGCGTAGCACTCGTCGCTGACCAGCACGAAGCCGTGCTCCTTCTGCACCTCGACCCACCGCCGGTAGAGGTCGTCTCGCAGCTTGTAGCCGCTCGGGTTGTGCGGGTAGTTCAGGAACACCATCGCCGCGCGCGCGAGCACGTCGCTGGGCAAGGCGTCCGGGTCCATCTGGTAGCCGTTGTGCGGGCCGAGCAGCACCGCGTGCGGCTCGGCGTTCGCGAACAGCGCGCCGATCTCGTAGACGGGGTAGGCGGGCTCGCCGTAGACCTGCCCCATCGCGAACAGCAGGTTCTGGCCCC
>CAZTQF010000706.1:0-2078 GCA_964615255.1 uncultured candidatus Brocadiaceae bacterium
CGATCCTCTCGGAAGAGACCAAGGACGACCTGGAGCGGACCCAGAACCGGGTCGCTTGGATCGTGGACCCGCTCGACGGCACCAAGGAGTACTCGACCGGCAGGCACGACTGGGCCGTGCACGTCGGCCTCGCCGTCGACGAGCAGCCCGTGCTCGGGGCGGTCGCGTTGCCCTCGGTCGGCCGCGTGCTGACCGGCACGAGCGTTGGCGCCGACCGGTCGGCCGCGGTGATCGGCCAAGACGGCGACTGGCCGAGCGCGTTCGTCGCGGACGCAGGCGCCGGAGGCCAGCAAGGCGACAAGCTCCGCCTCGTCGCGAGCCGGAGCCACACGCCCGAGTGGATGCAGAAGTTCGCCGCCGGCATGGGCGACGCCGAGCTGGTGCCTTGCGGCAGCGTCGGCTTCAAGGTCTCGATGCTGCTGTTCGGCAAGGCCGACATCTACGTCCACAAGATCGGCCTCAAAGAGTGGGACACGTGCGCGCCCGAGGCGATCGCGCGCGCGGCCGGCTACGAGGTCTGCCGCTTCGACGGCGCGCCGCATCGCTACAACCAGGCCAACGCCCGCAACGACGAGCTCGTCGTCTGCCGGCCGTGGCTCAAGGAGCGGGTGCTGGCCGGGCTGGCCGCGGTCGGCGCCTGACGCTGCCCGTCGCCTCCAGGCGCGGGCCGCGGGCTAGACGATGTCGGCGTGCTTGTGCTTGTTCGCCGTGAACGTCACGTGGCCCAGCACCAGCGCGGCGAAAGACCAGATCGCGAGCGCGCCGACGTGGCCCCAGAAGCCCGTGATCCCGAGCGCGGGGAACTCGCCGCCGAGCGCGATCCGCTGCGCCATCAGCAGCGAGAACGCCGGGTTCGCCTGGAAGGCGAGCGTCGTCAGCGCCGGGTCACCGATCAGCTCCCGCATCATCGTCGGGTGCCAGAACACCGGCGACAGGAAGAACCAGGCCATCGAGAAGATCCGCCAGACCTGCTGGACGTCGCGGATGAAGACGTTGGCGTTGGCGAGGAACAGGCCGAGGCCGAGCGTCAGCACGAACTGCAGCGCCAGCACCACCGGCAGGAACAGCAGCTCGAGGCCGGGCGTGAACTTGCCGGTCCCGACCCCGATCGCGGACACGACGACCGCGCCGACGAGGTAGAGGATCAGCGAGACCAGCGCCGACGGGATCGGCAGGACCTCCGAGGGGAACGCGACCTTCTTGACCAGGTTGCCGTTGCCGACCACGACGCTGCAGCTGGTCGTCAGCGCCTCGTTGAGCGCGTGGAAGGCGACCACGCCCGAGAACATGTAGAGCGCGAACTCCACCGGGTCTTCGCCGCCGCGTCGGTACAGCAGCCCGAAGATCACGAAGTAGACCGCGAACATGAAGAGCGGCTGCACGAGCATCCACCACGCGCCGAGCAGCGAGCCGTGGAACCTCCCCATCAGGTCGCGGTGGAAGAAGTTCGCGACCATGTTGCGGTTCTGCCAGATCAGCTGCGGGAAGCCCAGGAGGGCGCGCAGGCGAGTACCGAGTCCCGTAGCACGGGCCTCGGTGTCGTAGGTGCGGACGAGGCTCACGTCGGGCCTCCCGCGCCGGGATGGAGCTCCCAGCTGTGCTCCTGCAGGAACAGGCCGAGGTCCTTGGTCCGGTTCTGCACGACCAGGGTCTCGTTGGCCGGCCGTTCGTGGAAGCGGTGCACGCCCTGCTCGTCGAAGAGCCAGATGGGCAGCGTGAACTCGCCGGACAGCAGCCGCAGCCGGTCCAGCCGCAGGCTCACGTAGCCCTCCTCGAAGTCGAAGACCTCGCCGGCGAACTGCGTGGTGTGGGCGAAGCAGAGCGTGCCGTCGGTGCGCATGGCGCCGACGGCCAGCGTCAGGCGCTCTCGCGGAGCGTTGCGGACGTGCACGCGCACGACGACGCTCTCACCGGGCGCGAAGGTCGTCCGGGGCTCACCGGTCTCGCCGTCCAAGAGCTGCGCGCCCATGATGCGCGGGTTGTTTTTGCCCTCGGCGTCCTGGACGTCTTGGAACGGCATCTCGTCGCTGCCCTCGGCGATGCGAAAGCTGCCGTCTTCAAGCGGACGAAAACTCAGC
>CAZTQF010000707.1:0-2070 GCA_964615255.1 uncultured candidatus Brocadiaceae bacterium
CGAGCTGGTGCAGCACAAGGCCGTGAAGAAGTACGTCGTGCGCGGCAACGGCAAGTCCCAGGCGACCCACCTCAAGACCCGCGGCAAGTCGCGCTACGGTTCGCGGCTCCGGCTGCAGAACTGGAAGAGCCTGCTCGGCGAGACCAACGAGCGGCTCACCGACTGCGAGGCGTCGTTCGGCCCCTTCAACCGGATCTTCTTCGCCGTCCCGCCACGGGTCTGGCCGCAGCTGCTCGCAGCGACGCCGCCGCCGCCGTTCGAGCGGGACGACGCGCGCCTGCAGCGTCTGTCGATGCACGTGCACCGCCCCGACCACGAGGAGCTGCTGTGGGTGCGCCGCCGCATGCGCGCGGGCCGCGTCGAGTGGCCCGAGTGAGCGCTGCGCAGCAAGCGCGTTACGCTCCGCAGTTCACGCGCGGCGCCGCGGTGTCGCACGCAGGTCTCATTAGCCGGTCTCGCCGTTTGGAACGTGGGCGCGCCTTGGCGCGGACGTGTGTTGTGTCATACTTTTCGGCCCCTGCGGCCTGGCGTGCACGCGCGTCCCGACCGTGGTTCTCCACCCCAGTTCCTTTGACTCTGACCATGAACGCAACCCGTCTCCTTACGGTCGCCGTCGCGGCCATCGCCGCGACCGGCCTCCGCGCCCAATTCGCCGAGGGCTTTGACTCACAAGCCACGGCCAACGTCACCGAAGTCGCCCAACCCGACACCACCGTCACCTACGTCGACTACTCAAACATGACCGTGGGCGCGACCACCTGGTCGATCCCCGAGGCGCCGCGGCGCATTCCGGGCTCGGCTGCGACGCGCGGCGTGCTGATCCAGTGCAACACCGACTCGACGCCGGCAGCGACGGCCGTGAACCTGATCGCCGGCTCGACGCCGATCCTGTTCAGCGGCCGCTACCGCCTGTCGTTTGACGCGTGGATCAACGTCCCGATCCCGATCCCGAGCGGCGGGACCGAGCAGCTGCTCTGGGGCGTCGGCGTCGACAACATCACCCCGATCGAGGCCCGCAACAACCGCGGCGCCGGCACGGCCGGCATCTACGGCTGGATCTGCGGCGAGAACGGCTACGGCACGGAAGACGCCTGCATCAACGACGGCGACTTCGAGCTGGCCGACCTCGGCGACCTGCAGCCGGGCGAGAGCGTCCCGTTCAACGAGGCGTTCGACAGCGGCATCCCGGGCACGGCCAACAACTGCGCCGGCAACCGCTGGGTCCGCGTCGACATCGACACGGACGCCACGGGCACCCGGGTCTACTTCAACGGCTACGAGTTCTTCAACGAGCCGAACGGCATCGCGCAGCCCGGCTACGCGATGATCGGCTACGAGGACCCGTTCAGCTCGATCAGCGCTTCGCCCGACGGCCAGTGGGGCCTGCTCGACAACTTCCGCGTCACCACGCCGACGGGCTGCGGCACGACGGGCACGGCGATCGCGCAGGGCACGGCGACCGCCGGTGAGATCCTGAACGGCAGCGCGCCGCCGGCCATCTCGGCGCCGCTGACCATGCGCCTGCGCGGCGGCCCGACGTCGTCCGTGGTCTTCATGACCTCGGGTCAGCCGTCGCCGGTCACGCTGCCGGTCCCGATCGACGCGACCTGCACGATCAACGTCGAGCTGGTCACGCTTGATGCCTTCGTCGCGGTCCCGACCAACGCCGACGGCGGCGGCATCTTCACCATCGAGGTGCCGAACAACACCGCGCTGTGCGGTTACCAGCAGGGCTGGCAGTGGCTGTGGCTCGACTTCGCGAACCCGTCCTGCCCGTTCCAGCTGACCGACGGCATGGTTACGACGTTCGGCTCCTAGCCGATCGCCGCGCGCTCCGCGCGGGCCCCGATGCGGTCCGCGCGTGAGCCGCACGACGTCGCCGCTCGTTCGCGGCGGCGACGCGCCCGGGGCTACTTGTCCGTCTGCGGCGAGCTCGGCCGCTCGAGCGTGAGCGGCCGCACCCAGATGTTGCGGAAGCGCATCGGGTTGCCGTGGTCCTGCAGCTTGATCGGGCCCTTGGGTCCGTGTGCGCGGTACTTGGCCAGCGACTTGTGCGACGTCGGGCCCAGC
>CAZTQF010000708.1:0-2064 GCA_964615255.1 uncultured candidatus Brocadiaceae bacterium
GTTCTTGGTGGCCTTGGCCATGCCCTTCCACGCCGGGTGGATCTTCTTGAGCGCGTCGTAGGCCTTGCCGAGCTCCTTGATGGACTTGCGCGCCTTGGTGCCGCCCGACGGGGTGAACTTGCCGAACAGGTCGATCGACGCGTCGACGGACTTCATCGCCTTCTGCAGCTTGTCGAGCTCGGCGTCGCGCAACGAAGGCTTGAGCACCAGCGACGTCATCACGCGCTCGCCCGCGCAGCCGCCGCAGTCGAACTTGCCCGCGCCGCGACACGCCGGGCACTTGCTCCAGCGCTTGGCGGCGCCCACCTTCAGCTGGCCGCCGCCGCCACAGACCGTGCAGAGGAACATCCCCGAGCCCATGCAGCCGGCGCAGGGCACCTCGTCGAGCGGATCGGCGATCTTGCCCTTGCCCGCGCAGGCCCGGCACGCAGCCAGGTGCTTGGGGTCCTTCCGGCCGCACTCGGGACAGTCCTTGGCCTCCTTGGAGAAGCGGGCGCAGGTCGCACAGACGGACTTGCCGGTCCCCTTGCAGCTGCCGCAGTCGGGCGCGGGCCACTTGGCCCACTGCAGCTTGCCGTCTTCACCTTGCTCGGTCGCGCGCTCGATCCGCTCGGGGATCAGGTAGCGCGCGCCCTGGGCGGAGAGCGGCGCGCCGACGGCGAACAGCAGAGCGGAGAGGACGAGCAGCGTCTTGAGCGTCGACATGGAGATCACCTGGGAGGGGAAGATACGCCTCCCTCAAGAAGACGGCAACGCGCCCGACGCGGACGGCGGCTGGTCGGGTTCGGCCGCGCCCGGCGCTTCGTCGCCGCCGTGCAGGTGCCGCAGGCGCTTGTTCTGCTTGCGCAGCCGGTCGTTGGCCTGCTGCAGCCGCCCGGTCTCGTCGAGCAACCAGCGCAGGTCCTCGCAGGCGACCGACACCTGCTGGTCCTCGCCTCTCACCAACCGGCGCAGCCGCTTCCGGCGAGCCTCGTCCTGCTTGTTCATGCAGGCACGCTCGCACGTACGGAAGTGCCGCGCAAGCCCGCGCGCTCTGGGCTCCCTCGCCGCAGCCAGCGCGGGTGCCGTCGGCGGCGCCGCCCAACCCACCCTGCGCCGCTACGGCGCGCGGCCCGGCTCCTTGCCTGCGGGCACGCTGAGGTCGGCGCCGTAGAGCACGCGCAGCAGGTAGAGGCCGCGCGCTGGCGCCGTCGCGCCGCCGAGGCGCCGGTCCGCGCCGACCAGGACTTCCTGCAGCCACTCGACCGGACGGTTGCCGTAGCCGACCTCCAGCAGCGTCCCGACGAGGTTTCGGACCATGTTGTAGAGAAATCCCGAACCCTGGACGACGAAGTCGAAGCCGTCACGCCGGCGCACGAGGTGGAGGTGATGCAGCGTACGCACGGTGCCGCGCGAGCGCGCGTAGCCCGGGTTGGTCGCGAACGACGCGAAGTCGTGCTCGCCGCGCAGACACTGCATCGCTCGCCGCATCGCGTCGAGGTCGACAGCGCGGCGGCTCCAGTGAAAGTAGGGCCGGCCGACCGCCGGCTTCACCGGGCTGCAGACGACGCGGTAGAGGTAGCGCTTGCCGCCCGCGAAGAAGCGCGCGTGGAAGCCGTCGGGCGCCTCGACGACCCGGCGCACCGACACGTCCTCCGGCAGGTTGGAGTTGAGCGCGAGCTGCAGCTTGGGCGGCGGGAACGCGCGGTCGATGCGGATGTGGGCGCACTGACCGAACGCGTGCACGCCGGTGTCGGTCCGACCGGCCCCCTCGACGTGCGTATCGGGCAGGTCGATCGCCGCGCACGCCTTCTCCAGCTCCTCCTGCACCGTCCGCACGCCTGGCTGGCGCTGCCAGCCGTGGAAGCGGGTGCCGTCGTAGGCGATCGTCAGCAGGAGAGTCGGCAACGGCGCCGACGATAGTCGCTCAACGACGCAGAAGCAGCCCGGCGAACAGCGAGGCGACCAGCGTCGCGGCTCCGGCGATTCCGCCGAGCACGGGGTTGTGCTGTCCGTCCCACAGCCACCAGGAGACCGCACCGCCGCAGCCGAGCGTCACCAGCGGCGCAGCGATCCACAGCAGCG